>JAJPZL010000144.1:3321-4914 GCA_021204375.1 Bacteroides sp. | reverse complement strand
GGCTTCCTCTGTATTGCAGGCGGCGATGGAAAGGGTCAGTGTCATGGCTGTAACTAATAACAGGATTGTTTTCATTGGATTATAATTAATGTATACTGTTTTTTATCGGGGATACTCCTATAGGAGTCCCTGAAATCATTTTATTACAAATGTACGGCAGATAAACTGCCCGATGTTTGTTGACAGGCTCAAAGGATGTTGTTCTAAAGTTCAGTTCGAATGATAATTCACCGATGAGGGGCTTTGTTTTTTCTTCCAATCCGATACCTGAACCTGAAGTTTTATCAACCTTTCTATCCTATATACAGGGATGTCTTTGCCTATGAAGGCACCCTCCTCTTGTTTCTTGCTAATTTTAGCTTCTTTTCCAATCCTTTCCAGGAGTTTGTTTGTTTCATAGAGATAAACTCAATATCCATGAAAAATTATGAAGAAAAATATCTTTCAACTATGCAGTCCCCAGCTTAAGGAGATTGCAATTGCCCTTCAAAATCGTATTGTGGAGGGACTGGAGCATGATGGCAAGGAGATCAGCTGCATCCCCACCTATGTAATCCCTAAAAGTACTGATGTAAATGGTCAGGCAGTGGTGCTCGACCTGGGCGGTACCAATTACCGGGTAGCTACTGTAACCCTGAAGAACGGAAAGGCCACGATCCATCCGGAGAATGGATAGAAAAAAGACCTTTCTGTGATGAAGACTCCCGGTTTTACCAAAGAGGAACTCTATCAGGAACTCAGTGATCCTATTATGGAGGTAAAACGCGAAGAGGAGATGCCTATCGGGTATTGTTTCTCTTATCCGGCTGAATCTCTGCCTGATGGAGATGCCCGTCTGATCCGCTGGACCAAAGGGGTGGATATTGAGGAGATGGTAGGAGAATCAGTAGGAAAGACATTGCTCGATTATCTGAATGAACGGAGTGAAGTAAAGTTTATCCATATCCGGGTGATCAATGATACGGTAGCTAGTCTCTTTGCCGGCCTTATGGATAGCAACTACGATGCCTACATTGGTTTGATCGTGGGAACCGGCACCAATATAGCCGCTTTTATAGATGCCGCTAAGATACCGAAGCTCGCCGGAAAGGGGCTGGAGAGAATGATCCCTGTTAATCTGGAATCAGGTAACTTTTATTCCCCTTACCTGACGGCGGTAGATGATACGGTAGATGCCTGTTCAGATAGCAAAGGAGTACACCGGTTCGAAAAAGCCGTATCGGGTATGTACCTTGGAGAGATCCTGAAAACAGTTTTCCCTTTTGATGAGTTTGAAGATAATTTTGATGCCCGTAAACTCACTACTATTCTGAGTTATCCCGATCTTCACAAACGGCGGTATATAAAGGTAGCACAGTGGATCTACAAACGTTCTGCTAAACTGGTCGCTGCCTCTCTGGTCGGGTTGGTACTGGTTCTTCTTTCCCAGAATGACTCTATCAAACAGATACGGTTAGTAGCAGAGGGGAGTCTCTTCTGGAGCGAGAACCGTAAGGGGAAGAATTACAAAGATATGGTAATAACAGAAGTCCATAAACTCTTGGCTGATTTCGGTCATTATGATGTAAAGATCCATGTTGCTCGGATGGAAAA
>JAJPZL010000144.1:0-3311 GCA_021204375.1 Bacteroides sp. | reverse complement strand
CTCGCATTTTCCCCTATTCGTCTGTTCCTTCTCTTTTAAAACTTTCATACCGGATAAAACGTATAGACGCATACTTGCGTCTTATCCGCATCTTTCTGTTTAGTAAACAGGGACATAGATGAGGCACAAATAGAGACGCAAATATGCGTCTATACGATATAAAAACGATTTGGAGAACGAATGAATATCCCACTGATCGAAAAACTAACAGCTATTGATCACAACCGGAAACTTTTCCGGTTGTGATCAATAAGAGACCTATTCCGAACTTTTTTGCACCTCTTTGCCCGCTTAGTCTGTTATATTCGCAGGAACAACTATATTTGTATATATAACCGGCGGAATATAGATGTCCGTACTGAAATATAATAGTATGAAAAACCACACACGGCAGAGAATTCTCTGTATATTACTCTTTTTTTTAACCTCTTTCTCCCTGGTAAGAGCCTCTCAGCTTTTTCACCACCTTACCGAAGATGACGAACTTAGCAGCAGGCGTTGCTTCTCCATCCGCCAGGATAAATACGGATATATATGGATCTCTACCAAACTGGGGATCGACCGGTTCGATGGAAAGAACATCCGCCAGTATACTACCGATGAAAAGTATCAGCGGAATTACGGAAGGATCGGTGTCAATAACCTGCGGCTCTCGCCCGGGGATAATATCTGAAACTTTACGGAAACGGGACTGATCTTTCGTTATAATGAATTCAGGGATGACCTGGAGTGTGTATACTCGGTGAGAGACTTTCTGAATATCTACTCATTTACCCTGAATGACCTCTGGTTTGAGAGTGAAGAGCGGTTACTGCTGGCTACCTCGCGCGGCCTGGTGGAACTGGATATCAGCCAACAGGAAGCCTGGTTGGTAGAGGGTACGGAAAACCTGGGTATCAATCATATAACACAGCGGAACGGGATTTTCTTTTTCTCTACTTCCGGAGGAATGATGATAGCCGGGAAGGAGCAGAAACGGTTGAATGTGTTGGATACACTTCTCAAAGGAAAGGTGGTATTAACAACCCACTACAATAGTACAGAAAATAACCTGTTGATCGGGACGATGAATAACGGGGGTCTATCTTTATTCCCTTTCCGGAGTGGAAAAAACTGGCTCCTGTGCTGGCTACCGATAAACCGGTGCGGGATATTGTGGACTATACCGGACACTCTGTGGCAATAGGAGTAGATCTGGAGGGAGTCTATATCCTTGATACGAAAGAGTATAAAGTAGAGAGCCATTTCTATTTTGATGAAACCACTCCTTCTCCCATCTGTTCCAACAATGTAAGAGGACTTTTTGTAGATAACCGCGGTAACCTGTGGGTAGCCACTTATCACGAAGGAGTTTCGTTCCAGAATGTTTCGAAGCTTGGATTTACTTACTACATTCATCAGCCGGGCAACTCCCAGACGATCGTGGATAATATAGTGAACGCTATTTTTGAAGATTCGGATGAAGATATCTGGTTTGGTACGACCAATGGAGTGAGTTACCTGAACCGGAAGAGCGGAGAGTGGAAACACTATTTTAATCAGTCCGAACCGGGAGGTAGGGGAGTCGATATACTCTCTATCTGTGAAGACAGCAGGAAACGGATATGGGTAGGGGGATACTCCTTCGGGGCTGCTGAATTTGACAAAAGAACAGGAGTAGTTAAAAGACACCTGGCAGGCTCGCCGGGTTCCATCGTCTCTTCAAACTATATCTATTCCGTATTCAGGGATGGAGATAAACTCTGGTTCGGCGGCCACCTGGGAGATGCCAGCTGCTACGATACCCGCAGTAGTAAAAGCCAGACTTACAACCTGGGTAAGGTGAGCTGCTTTGAAAAGTACGGTGAACACTATCTGTTGTTGGGACTGCTCAACGGACTCTTCCTGTTTGATACCAGTACTGGAGAGATCACCTCTACGCCGATCACCCTGACAGTGACCACCATCGGAAAAGAGAGGGAGGGTACCTACTGGGTCGGTACCCGTAATTACGGACTCTATTACTACGATATCCCGGGTGATTCCACCTGCAACTATACTACAGCCCAAGGACTTTCTTCGAACTATATTTATGGCATCATTCCCCAGGAAGATCACCTGTGGCTCTCCACGGAAAAGGGATTGAATAAATTCCACCCGGCTACCGGCCAGGTAGAAATATATGATAAACAGGATGGCCTGCTCTCCGACCAGTTTAATAACTCCTCTTATCACCTGTGCCGGGACGGATACATCATGCTGGGCAGTACGGATGGAGTAGTGGTGTTCCATCCGGATGAAATGAACCGGGATACTACCGAATATGAATACGAAACACTGATATCGGGGTTTGACCTCTTCCACCGTCCCGTCTATCCGGGTGAAAAAGATTCTCCGCTCTCCGGCTCTCTCTATACCACCCGGCGCATTGTTCTGGCCTATAACCAGAATTTCTTCTCCTTCCATTTTACCACTCTCAACTTCCAGAATCCTCAGCGCACCCTTCATTCCTATTACCTGGAGGGGCACGATCTTCACTGGTCGGCTCCCCTGCCGGCGGTGGTAGCCAGTTATTCGAAGGTTCCTCCCGGGAAATATACTTTTCGGGTACGGGCCCTTATTAATGGGGTACCCCAGCCGGAAAAGAGTATGGAAATAGTGATCAGGGCACCCTGGTGGTTAACCGGATGGGCAAAAGCGATCTACGGATTGTTACTCTGTTTAGTAGGGTGGTATATCTATAACAGTATCAAAGCCCGGGAGGAGAAAAAACAGACAGAATCTAAAATTGATTTCTTTACCACCACAGCTCACGATCTTTTAACGCCCCTCAACCTGATCCAGGCTCCTCTGAAAGATTTACGGAAAGAACTGGCTGATATGCCGGATCATTCCCGGTTGTTGGAGATGGCCCTTAGTAACTCTGCCAAGCTGGGCCACTTTGTAGAAAAATTACTGGATTTCCAGCGAGTATCCCTGAATGCAGCCCGCCTGGTCCTGACTTACCAGGAGCTGGGGCCTTTTCTTAAGCACCGGGTTAACTCCTTTAAACTCATCGCAGGCCATAAGTCTATTGAGATAGAAGCAGATATAGAGTTCCCGGCAGGTGAACTGATCCGGGTGGACAAAGAGAAGATCACCCGTATTATGGATAATCTCCTCTCCAACGCTATTAAATATACTCCTTACGGGGGCAATATCCGGGTAGAAGCTTCGGCGGACCGCAATAAGTGGTATCTAAAGGTAAGAGATACGGGTATCGAGATCTCCCAGCGTGACCAGCGGATGATCTTTAAAAATATATTCCGGGCAGATAATGCAGTCAATTCGGA
>JAJPZL010000008.1 GCA_021204375.1 Bacteroides sp. | reverse complement strand
GGTTACTTAACCAGAATAATACATGTAACGGTGCATTATCATAGATCAATGAGTTATTCTCCGTTATCTGTGTTCCAAGTGATTTCCATGCAGTTGAGTCCCAGTATTTCAACTCATATTGATCTCCGTAATGCATGTAATTATCATCGGTACGGGGGATACACTGTACCTGGGTAACCTGGACTTTTTTACCAAAGTCCATCCCTACCCACGGCATCTCCCGGGTCCAGGTGTCATAACAGGTGAGCCAGTTGTCATCAAATGCTTTACGGATCTCCTCTATATGATCTCCCGGAGTACCCAGAATTTCTCCCCGGAGCTCTTTTCCTGCTTTATCAAAAAAGGTTAACTCTGCAATATTGCCAAACGATTCCGGAGGAGCTGCATAGCGCCAGTAACGGTAAGATCCTGTGTTACATAAAGAAACAGGATTCGGATAATCTAATGAAGAGATTGTATACAGGGTAATACTATCCGAAAAAATCCTTTGTATGGGCAGCTTGTATCTTTCCGCCTATAATTCGTTGCTGCATCTGGGCAACATGCAGGCTTTTGGGATATTTTCTCTAAAGTTCAACGGATTGTTTGTAGGAAGTATCCGGCACCATATATTCAATCTCCCCATTTTTATGTAGAATGAAAGGAAGAGAGACCGGCTCTGTTCTTATTCCGTCGTAACTCAGGACTATGTAAAGAAAATCTCTACCCATCTTTTTAAAATGGGCCTGGTTGTTCTTTATTTCTCCGTAATCTATGGGTAGCCAGGTTCCCTCGCCAAAGGTTGCAATATAGGCATAAGTGTCCGGCAAAGCTTTTTTAATCAGCGGTATACTAATATCACTGGTTAAAATGTATTTATCAGTGACATCGTCCTGAAAGAGGTTTATAGAGGGGTGAACATGTTTTGATTTCTGTAGATAGAGTGCGGTAGCCGGATTGCGTGCATAGGTGTGCCGGTATATCTTTGGCATTTTTCTGGTAGGGAACAGGGTGGAACCAAACTGTGAGGAAAGGTCAAAAAGTGAAGACTGAAAGGAACCATCGTCGTTCAGGATAGAGAACCAGCTGTGTTCGGTATCGGAACATCCCCAGGTCGGGGTATATTCCGAAAATGCAGGTACTCCGTGGCTGCGCAAGGTAAGAACACCCAGTGCCACATATTCCGGACAGAGGCCAAAGGGAAGTTTGTGAATGGTTGCTGCACTCAGGAAATCATATCCGCTATATGACCCCCAATGCGTACAAGGATTCCACTTTGACCATCTGTCGCATATCATCATTGATCATTTGAGCTCTGTGAAAAGTAGAATGACTCATTTCATCATTTTCGGGCATTGTATGAATAGAGTGACAAAACCTGGTACTTAGCGTATCTCTCCAGGCATCTAATACCTGTAATTCTGCATATTTATAAGGAAGCAGGTATTCACAAAACTGTTCAAATGTTAAATGACTTGCCCATGGATTGTTCCAAAGCTCAAAAGGCCTGATCTATATTTCTGATCACATATTCGGCAGTTATGACTTTACTATCTTCTATTGTGTTTTGTTGTAAACCGGGATAGCGGTCTGCAATTTTCTCAATGCTCTCTTTTTTTTCTTGTATGTTTGCATGACTGTCTAATACGGGCACTATTTCTTTATAATAGTTGAGTATCTCATCTCCTTGATAGGAGTAGTGGCCCGGCATATTGGTGATCAAAAAGAGAGCAGTCTGATACTTTAGGCTATCCGGTTCTTCGATCGTGTAATGAAATAAAACGGATTCTAATTCTTTTCGGTTTTCTCCTGCCTGATTTAATGCCCACTCTAATAAATTCTCTTTTGAGCATTGACAAAGAAAAAGGGAGAGGAAAAACAGAATACTCATATTTTTTAGATAATAGATCAGGGTGTGTCTGTGTTTAATAATTAAATATTCATTGATGGTTGTTCCTCTCTATAAAAGTTCCGGTTCTTTTTTTCACTCTCCAAAAGTACTTTTTTCCTTCTGTAGGAATGGGTGTTAAAATGAGCAACCAGGGTATCAATATCAGTCAGAAAGGGAAAAATGCTGTCACGTTTTTTTGTCACACCCCTATTTAATAAGATGTTTTTAGCTTATTAATGGATTTTGTTTACTAATAGAGCATGTGGAGCCGAATGAGACAAAAGCATCTTTAAGAACTTATTGTCTGGTTCGCATCATCAATTCGATCTTTTGCACAGGAAACAGAATTCGGGGCCGGCAATGAGGGAGGGTGATAGAAAATAAAATATAAGATAGATAGCTATTAAGTCTATCTATCTCCTGCGTAGTAAACCGCACATTAGTACAGGGAAAGGGTTTGGCTAATCCCTGATCTTTTTATACTTTTACACCCACTAAATAACAATCCCCGTTATGAGAGGAGAAGTACGAGTTTTTGTCCACTTCCTGGATGGATCGGATAAACGGTTTATCATTCCGGTCTATCAACGTAATTATACCTGGAAAATAGCCAACTGTAAACAATTATTTGACGACCTGGTCCGTCTGCATCAGCAGGGCAGGAAATCGCACTTTTTCGGAAGTATCGTCTCTTCCCGGATATCGGGTGGAAGAGGTTCCGACCTGTTGGTCATTGACGGACAACAACGCATTACTACTGTTTCACTGCTTTTTGCTGCCATGGTCAATCTGCTTAAAAAGGGGGTGCTGGAGTCGGATATTCCCCATCTTTGCCGGAAGATCGAACGTAAATACCTGGTAGACGAATACCAGACGGACGAGCGGAAGATCCGCCTGAAACCGGTGAAAAATGACCGCGAAGCGTTCGACCGCCTTATCACCGGCGAAGAGGCTGACTTTCTGACTCAATCCGGTATCACCCAGAACTGTTACTATTTTTACAGGCGCATCCTTGAAGAGCGTGAGCTAACCCTGGACCAACTCTACGAAACCCTCTCTAAGCTCACTATTATCGATATCTTCCTGGATGATACCGATAGCCCCCAGCTTATTTTTGAAAGTCTGAACTCTACCGGCCTCGACCTGGAAGAGAGTGATAAGATACGCAACTATATCCTGATGGGACTGGATACCCGGTTACAGGAGAGATATTACGAAACCTACTGGAATAAGATAGAAGAATATACTGATTTCAGGGTTAGTAGTTTTATACGGGACTACCTGACTATGCAACAGGGAAAGATCCCTGCCCTGCGGCAGGTGTATATTGCTTTTAAGGAATATGTAGAACAGAAACAACTGGGAACCGAAGAGGTTCTGCGGGATTTGCTGGAGTACTCCCGTTACTACCGGCGTATTTTACACGCCTCCACCGGAGATACCCGGGTTGATCCGCTTTTGATCCGGTTGCGGCAATTGGAACTGTCGGTACACTATCCTTTTCTCCTGGCTCTTTTCCGCTATGCTGCGGAGGTAAAAATGACTACTGACGAACTGGCTAAGGTATTGCTGACACTGGAAAGTTATGTCTTCCGCCGGCTGATCTGCGAATTTCCTGCCAATGGCCTGAATAAGATCTTTGCGACCCTCCATGCCGATATACTCTCCCTGAAACGGAGAGAGGATAGTTATTCCGAGGTGTTGAAATTCCTGCTTCTCTCTAAAACAGCTGCCGGTGCCTTTCCGGGAGATGAAGAGTTCCTCGCCGCTGCCTTTACCCGGAATATGTGCAGTTTAAGTGCCCGCAATAAAGCCTATCTGTTCGACCGGTTGGAGAATGGGAACAGCGCAGAGCGTGTCAACGTAGTCCGGAAGCTGGAAGACGGAACTTTCTCTGTGGAACATATTATGCCCCGTACCCTCACTCCTCTCTGGAAAGAGAGCCTGGGAGCAGACTATAAACGGATCCATCTGTAGTGGCTGAATACGCTTCCGAATCTCACTGTTACCGGATACAACAGTAAATACAGCAATCGTACTTTCCTGGAAAAGCGGGATATGCCCGATGGATTTTACGACAGTGGCCTGCGGTTGAACCGCCGGATAGCGACCTATAGCCAGTGGACGGAGAAGGAGATGAAGGAGAGGCGGGAAGAACTTGCCGGGTAACTTTTGGCTTTGTGGCCCTGGCCGGTCACTACTTTTGCTTCTGCTTCCCGCGAGAAGATCACCTTCCGCCTGGAGGATGAAGTTGACCTGGCCGGTACAAAGATCACCGGATTCTTCTATGCGGGTCGTTTTTATCCGGTTAAGGGCTGGAAAGAACTCTATCGTAAAGCGATTAAACTGATCTACGAGACCGAACCGGTGGCTTTGATAAGGATGGCGAATCATCCCGGATTTCCGGATATCTCTGCTGACTTCCAAGCAGGGATGGAAGAGATCCTCGAAGGCATTTATATCCATACCTCCTCTTCGGTAAAAAGTAAATTAAGAGTACTCCGGCTTATATTCGAAGAGTGCGGTCTGGAAGGAGACCTGTTGGAAATCCAGACCACTCTCCCTGCTATGTAAAAGAACCCTTTTTATTACAGCCTCTGTATGAGGATAATAAACAATTAAACCGCCCAGTTTGTCTTCTCCTTAATAGAAATCAGATCAATATGGAGAGAACAGGAGAGATTTATACTATTGGTCATTGTAATAAATCATTTGAACAGTTGGTGGACGAACTGAAAAGCTTTGAAGTAGCGTATGTTGTAGATATCCGTTCCAAACCCTATTCCCGGTATAATAAACAATTCAACCGGGATACTATCCAGTATGCACTTCCGGAACACGGAATGACCTATGGATACATGGGACATCAGATCGGTATTATTCCGGAAGATCCTTCCTGTTATACCAACGGCATCATTGATTATAGTAAACTCCGGGAAAAAGATTTCTTTATCCGGGGGCTGGATCGTCTGGAAGATGCTTGGGAAAAAGGCTATAAGGTCGTATTGATGTGTAGTGAAACCCATCCCCCGGATTGCCACCGTTCCCGGTTGATCGGGGTAGAAA
>JAJPZL010000280.1 GCA_021204375.1 Bacteroides sp. | reverse complement strand
ATATACAAGAAAGCAGGAATAGTTCTCCAACTCATTCCCCTTTTAGTTTTCACATTTAATTAAAACAAAATGAGTAACGAAATATAACAATCTTCGATTTCGACTTTCGCTTAATTTACGAATACTTCGCCAGCCTGCACCGGCAAGGACCCGGAAGTCCCCAGGCAACCCTCAAAGCATTGAGTTTTATAGAGAACCTCACCCCACAGTCACATATTGCCGACCTGGGGTGTGGAACCGGCGGGCAGACCCTGGTCTTAGGCCAACACACCCCCGGACACATTACCGGCCTTGAACTCTCTTCCGATTTCGTTGAGATCTTCAACCGTAATGCCGCACAACTTAGTTTACAAGACAACGTAAAAGGCATGACCGGCTCTATGGACAACCTCCCTTTCAAAAAAGCCTCTTTAGACCTCATCTGGTCCGAAGGAGCTATCTATAACATTGGATTCGAACGCAGCCTGAAAGAGTGGCGGGAGTATCTCAAAAAAGGCGGTTACGTAGCAGTAACCGACGCAATCTGGTTTACGGACGAACGTCCCGCAGAGATCCACGATTTCTGGATGCTGCACTATCCGCAGATAGATACCATCCCTGCCAAGGTAGCCCAAATGCAGCAAGCAGGATACATTCCCGTTGCAACTTTCATCCTGCCTGAGAACTGCTGGACGGAAAACTATTTTATTCCGGCCACTGTCGTCCAGGAACAGATCCTCGCTAAATACCCCGGCAATAAAGGAGTAGAGGAATTTGTCGTAGCCCAACGCCGTGAGGCCTCTTTATACAACCAATATAAAGAGTTCTATGGCTATGTATTCTATATCGGGAAGAAGAGAGAAGGTATGAACAACTAGCTTTCACCGACCTGTCTCTTTTTTACAATCTCATATTCCGTCAGGTTCGTAGCTTTGCAGGCTTGACGGAATATTTTATTCAAACGTATGGAAACATTCAAAATTATACCACCTTCGCCCCGGTTGACATCCTATATAAAGAATTACTGGCTGCCGAGAACCGCTTGCGATTCCCCCACATTAGCACGCACAGTACCCACCGGAATGATGAACCTGATCTTTCACCGGGCAAACCGGCTCTTCTCTGTACAGGACCAACAACTGCACCCCCGTGCCTTCCTAAGCGGACAGGAAAAGCATTTTGCCGACCTGCAATATAAAGGAGAGATCGATATGCTCTCTGTCGTTTTCTATCCCGCCGGAGTACGGGCCTTCTTCAACATACCCATCCATACCCTAAAAGGGCTCCGGGTTACCGCAAGCGATCTGGAAGACAAAGAACTGGCCCAACTGGAAACCTCCCTTACCAGCACCGAAAGCGATCCGCACTGCATCCTTCTGGTAGAACAATTCCTGCTGAAACGTCTCTGTAAACCTACAGGACACCATCTCAGCCGGATAGAAAATACAATTCGGCTGATAAACTCCGGCCAGACCGACATCGCCCGACTGGCCGACACCGCCTGCCTGAGCAACAAACAATTCCAACGTATCTTCTCAGAATATATCAGAGCCAATCCCAAAGAGTTCTCCCGGATTATACGCTTCCAGAAAGCACTCCATATCCTTGAAACCCGGCCAGAGATCTCCCTGATAAACCTCACATATGAATGTGGCTATTTTGACCAGTCCCACCTGATCAAAGAGTTTAAAACACTCTCCGGCTATACACCCGGTGAGTATACCACCCTCTGTATTCCTATTTCAGACTACTTCCACTAATTGTCCCTTTTTTACAATTTTGCTACCCCCGGAAGAACTACTTTTGTTCCCTTCATTTGGAAAGAAAATAAGATATGAACAAAAAAAGAACTTACAGAGAAAGCAAAAGCACACCTCAATCTATTGTGCTCCGGGATCGATGAACGCCGTGTAGGAAGTGAAGCCAACCGCAAAGCCACCCGCTACGCCCAAAGAATAATAAAAGAGTGCGGCTGGCAGACCGAATCCACCGAACTACCGGTTATCGACTGGAGGACAGACGGAGCCACACTAACCTGCCACGGCCGGTCATTCAACGTATTCTCCTCTCATTACTCACCGGGATGTCGGGTTAACGGTCAATTGATAGCCATACCTACCCTTACTCAACTCGAATAAACCCCTATAGAGGATAAGATCGTTCTTCTCTATGGAGAAATTGCCTCTCAACAGATAGCTCCAAAGAATTTTCCGTTTTGGAATCCTGAAGAACACCGGTATATAGTTTCCCTGCTGGAACAAGGCAATCCTAAAGCACTGGTTTGTGCCACAAAAAGAAACCCGGGCACCGCAGGCGGGGTTTACCCCTTTCCCCTCTTTGAGGATGGCGATTTCCATATCCCTTCGGTCTACATGAAAGATACCGAAGGAGAAAAACTCCTTCCCTGTGCAGGGCACCCCGTAGAATTGAGTTCCAGAGCCCTCCGGATCCCTGAGACCGCATTCAATGTCACAGCAAAAAACAACCCCCAAACAAAAAACAGGATTGTTATCACTGCCCATATAGATACCAAGATCGGAACACCGGGAGCCATCGATAACGCAACAGGAGTTACTATTGTACTGCTACTGGCAGAATTGTTGAAAGATCATCCCCCAAAACATCCCATTGAATTAGTCATCCTCAACGGAGAAGATTATTACGGTGCACCCGGACAAGTTAAATATAGAGAACAAAACCAGGATAAATTCAGCGAGATCCTGCTCAATATCAATATTGACGGAGTCGGCTACAAAGAAGGCCCCTCCTGTTTCTCCCCCTTCAACATTCCCGCAACTACTCTTGAGACACTCTACAACGTTTGCCGGAATACTCCCGGAATAGTCGAAGGAGTACCGTGGTATCAGGGCGATCACAGCCTATTCCTGCAAAACCATTGTCTCACCATTGCCGTCAGTTCACAATGGTTTATTGAAAACATGGAGTGTCAGACACTCACCCATACTCCTCAAGACAACCTGGGTGTAGTCAGTTACGAACAGGTAGCCCAGTGTGCTTTAGGAATAGCGGAACTTATACGTATGCTGTAAAATTCCTTAGCCCAGCCACCCATACTTTGCATAAATTCACTACATTTACACCTCACAAGGTATCACTCATGCCGGTCAGTAGACACAATTACCTGCAACTAAGTGAGAATAGCTGACTTAAAACAAGCCTGCCCATGCATACTGAATTTGTAAACGTAACCACAGAGAACCTCACAGACGAGCACCTATGCTGCATCATCCGCAGTAAAAAGTCTCATCCAGGCATCGAAGCAAAGCGGCGGTGGCTTTCCAACCGGCTTAAAGAGGGCCACGTATTTAGAAAATTACAGGCAAAAGTCACCGTTTTTATCGAATATGCTCCCCTTGAAACAGCCTGGGTACCCATAACCGGTGATAACTATTACTATATCTATTGCCTATGGGTGCTGGGCCCTTACAAGGGTAAAGGATATGGAAGATCGCTGCTGGAGTACTCTTTGGCCGATGCCAGAGAAAAAGGCAGATCCGGCATCTGTATGCTCGGAGCAAAAAAACAGAGATCCTAGCTTTCTGATCAATCCTTCGTAAAAAAATTGGCTTTGTGACGGTAGATGCCACAGACAATGGATATGAATTGCTTGCACTCTCTTTTAACGGAACCACCCCCCGGTTTGCAGAACAGGTGAAAAGCCACAAAATCGAAAGCCGTGAACTAACCATTTATTACAGTATGCAATGCCCCTATACCCATCAAACCATAGAGATAATAAAACACTATTGTGATACAAATGGCGTTCCTGCCTCTTTTATTCAGGTAGATACCCTGCAAAAAGCAAAAGAGCTACCCTGTGTGTTCAATAACTGGGGCGTATTTTATAAAGGAAATTTTGAGACAGTGAATTTATTAGATATCGCCTACTTAGAAAGAATACTCAAAAAATAAATCCTCTGTTTACCAGGTAATCTTTTACCTTTGCCCGCTCAAACATTCAACAAGCCATGTCATCTCATCCTAAAAAATTAAGTTATAACCAGGGCATCCTATATGCGCTGGGCTGTTATATCATTTGGGGAATTTTTCCTGTTTTCTGGAAAGCTATCACCGGTATACCGGCCGTCAATATATTGGCACATCGCATCGTATGGTCGTTCGTATTCCTTCTTATCTGGGTATTACTCACCAACCGTCACACTTTTTTTAATTATATCCAACAACCCGTCCTTCTGCTTAGGCTCGGTTTGGCAGGCTTTATGGTCAGTATCAACTGGGGCATCTATATCTGTGTCGTAGAGAGTGGCCACATTATTGAAGCCGGTCTGGGCTATTACATTAATTCGCTGGTCAATGTCTTCTTAGGATATGTGTTTTTAAAAGAACGGCTGGCTACCCTTCAAAAAGTAGCTGTACTATTCGCCCTTACAGGAGTTCTCTATTTTACCCTGAGTTACGGCCAGTTTCCCTGGATCTCCTTAAGCCTGGCCACCTCTTTTGGTTTATACGGTCTATTGAAGAAAAAAGCAAAACTTGAATCGATGCCTGCCCTTACGGTAGAAACCATGATGGTCTCTCCCTTTGTCCTGGCTTTCTTAGTGTACACCACCGGAAGCAGTGAAACACTCTCCCTCTTTCCGCCCTCTATGTTGACAAGCTTTTTGCTGGTCATAAGCGGTATTGTTACAGCCATTCCCCTCTATTGGTTCGGGAAATCGGCACAGGTTATCCCTTTATCTACCCTGGGTTTTATTCAATACTTATACACTACCCTCCAGCTACTTCTTGGAATATTTGTCTATAACGAAACCTTCGGTATCGAATACCTTATCTGTTTTGCTTTTGTGTGGGCCGGATTAGCTTTTTATACCTTTAGTATCCTCAAAGGGAAGAAGGTGACTATAGCCAAATAAGTGTTTTTTATCTTCCGTTCCTAAGACTCATAAGGAGTATTTATTCTTTTTACAAGCACCGTAAAACACTATTT
>JAJPZL010000153.1 GCA_021204375.1 Bacteroides sp. | reverse complement strand
GACAGGTACCATTTAGGGTCAAAACCACTCCACCAGGAACGGGAAATATTGACGAGTTTGAACTTTTCATAGGTAAATTGGGTAGGGAACGGGCCACGTTCACTTTCGTTCTTGTCGGACCAGGAACCTTCTCCTCCATCAGCACGGGTGATCCTGAGTCCATATAACTCTTTAGAGAAGAGATCGGCTCTTTTATTACGCACCATATCGAACAGGCGGGTATCTTCCAGCCCCAGCTCACAGGCTCTTTCATGCAGCAGTTCTTCCATCAGGTTATCTGCGTTGGACAACAGGCTATTATCGGGATTACACACTGCAAGTCCTTTCAGGCCCACACGGGCACGGACAATATCTATCTGTTCGACAGCCCCGGACAGGTTACCGATCTTAAGCAGAGCCTCCGCATAAATAAGGTACATCTCGGCCAGACATAGGTAAGGCCACTGCATATACTGGTTGTTCAGACTGGATTTTCCCTCTTTATAGAATTTATAATTCCGGAAACCGGTAGCGGTTTCGCCGGTCTCTTTTTCGGTATCGGAGATGTTTTCACGTCCTCCCATCCAGAGCTCTACGGAACGACCACTGTACCGGGCACCGTTCACCAGGATCGTTTCATAAAGACGTGGGTCACGGATGGGTTGGTTATAGTCGTTATCAGTAAAGAAGTGGTTGGAGGCTACTTCTTCATCGTCCCAGCTGAAAGGTTCTCCATTGGCCAGGGGGAACATCTCCATAAATTCGAGTGTAGGGGTGTATCCTCCATTGGGTACCCATTCTCCCCAGAGCTGGTTCCAGGCGTTGGTCCATCTTCCCCAGTTACGGGTAGTTATAAGGAGTTCGGTATTATTGGCACGCAGGAAATAGCCGTGGTTGTATGCTTCTCGGTAGGCATCTACGGTAGTACCGGTGGCCTGCATCAGGGCATAGTATCCGGATTTATTAAGTTCTGTAAAGAACTCTTCGCAGGCTTTGAGACATTGGGTCCATAGTTCGGGTTTATAGCCTCCATACCACACGTGGTGATTTTCAACTGCTTCATAAGAGCCTTGTATATAGGGGGCAGCATCGTTAAAGAGAGGACTGGCTGCATAGAGCAGTATCTTGCATTTCAGCCCCATAACACCGGCTTTGGTGAAACGTCCCTGCCAGCTCTCTACTCCATCACTGGTCAGATCCCAGGGAAGATAGGGAGAAGCTTCGTCCAGCAGGCGGATCATATAATCTACTGTCTCTTCTACCGTTCCGCGGGGTATCTGGTATTCGGTCTCTACATCATAGGCTTTATCTACAATAAGTAACCTCCCAGGTGACGGAACAGGTCAAAATAGCGGGATGCTATAATGGATTTGGCTTCAGCTTTCAAGCGTGCTTTTTCTGTATCATCCATACCGGGGACATCATTTATATTTTCAATAAAGATCAGGGAGGCGCGGATGGCCTACCAGCAGTTCTCTTTGGTATATCCGAAGCGGGTATCATTTCCACCGTCTTCATCACTGGCTTTATAGGAACCGGAGTAATATTTACAGTTCACTCCGTCCCAGGAGTTATGGCTGTGCCAGCAATCGGAAAGGGTTTCGAACATTCCGGTATTCATTTTACTCTCTACATCTGCCCAGTAGGTAGGCAGGCCATAGTAAAGTTTGCTGTAGGTATCCCATAGAAAACGGCGGGTATATTCGGCATTTCCAAAAATAGTATCCTGGGTGATATCTACTCCGGGGCCTTTTTCCAGAAAACTATCACCAAATTTTATCGGGTCTACACAGGAGATGGTACAGATGCCACCTCCTACGAGTAGTGCTATCAAATAATTTTTTAAATCTCTTATCATGGTATCAAAGTATTAGAATCCAACTTTTAATCCAACATTAAATACCCGGGTTAAGTGGTAGCTGGGACGGTCGCTCTAGCGTGACTCCGGATCTCTCCACTGGAACCCGGTAAAGGTGAGCAGGTTATATCCATTCACATACATCCGGCAGGAGTTGAGCTTTATTTTCTGCATAAAGGAGAAGTTAAATTATACCCTACCTCTATGCTTTTCAGGCGTAAATAACCGGCATCGATCCGATACAGGTCGGAACCGGCATAGTTATTGGCTGCACTTGCTTTGGAGATACGGGGATACTTAGCTGTAAAGGTATCTTCGGAAGAACGCCAGGTATTTTTATACTGGTAAAGCAGTAATCCCTTATTTTGTGTATCTCCCAGAGGTTGTCTGAATTCACTGAGCATACGGTCTACATTCCAGGCTCCTGTCCACTGCATAGAGAAGTCGAAATTTTTCCAGAAGAAACCCAGGTTAAGACCGGCTGTATATTCGGGTACATCGGTAAAACCGATATTCCGGGTAAGGTCGTCTCCGTCTATCTTTCCGTCTCCGTTCAGGTCTACATAGACACAGTCGCCGGGCTGGAGGGTAGTTCTGTGGTCGGCTATCCTTTTTCCGAATTGCTGGTAATAGCGTTCTTCGGCTGTCTCATCGTAAAATCCCCAGAATTTATACATGGAACGGGAGCCTATTCTCCGGTCGGTTTCATACATATAGGGTTCGTTCTGGATTACTTCATTCATATAGATAATTTTATTCCGGGCAAAAGAGAGGTTCCCGCTGACCCAGTAACGGAAGTTATCTCCGATGCGGTCGTTCCATTTGACTTCTACTTCGTATCCTTGATTCTCCGTCTCTCCTACATTGACATTGGGAAGTGACATACCGAGGATAGAGGGGAGATAGTTGGGGGTACGCAGAATATCGCGGCGTTTTTCATAGAAGTAATCTACCGAAAGTTTGAGGCGGTCGTTTATAAAAGTGAAATCGAGCCCGTAGTTCTGTTTGACGGCTTTCTCCCAGGTTACGCTCCGGTTGGACTTGGTCAGTTCGTAAGCCCCTCCTTTTTTACTGTCGGTATTGGTACCGAAGTAGTATCCTCCATCAAGTTTATAAGCATCGGGCAGGTAAAGGAAGCGTTGGTCATTGGCTTTGTCGTTCCCTACTACCCCGACGGAAGCACGAATTTTCATATAGTTAATTGCATGCTTAACGGGGCGGAAAAAGGCCTCCTCACTAAGGATTCACCCCAACGAACCTGCCGGAAAGATCCCGTACCGGTTGTCTTTGCTGAAGTTTTCAGAACCGTTATAGCTAATATTAAATTCAGCCAGGTAGCGGGTTTTCCAGTCGTAGGTAACACGCCCTACGGTTCCTACGTATGCTGTGGGGATATCTCCATAATTTCCTTTGGGATAGTATCTTTTGGATTGGTTATAGAGTAACAGCGTACTGACGGTATGGTCTCCGAAACGCCTGTAATAGTTAAGTCCCAACTCCATATACCAGTCGCTGGCTTTTCCATAGTCGCCTTCCCGGTAACTCAACTGGGTGTCGGAACCGTCTTTACGATACTCCAGGGTTCCATCTTCCTGAAGGACAGGGGTGTACCGGGCAACGGAAGAACTGGCTATCTTTTCGGTGGAATACTCAGTATTGTAAGCTCCTTTGAGTTTAACGGAGAGTCCTTTAGTGATGATATCGAGCTTCTGGTCGAGTGCCAGGTCGATATTGAGTACATTGGTTGTTTTGTTACGGTACCCTTTTCCATAGTAAGAATCGAGTCCGGTTGCTCCTGTAAATGGAAGATCGTCTGGGTTGGAGACTACATATTTTCCATCTACAATACCGGCACCGGCAAAAGGTACGGCCCAATAGAGTTTGCGGAAGAGCTGGTTCTGATCTTCACCACTTTCGGGAGTCCGCTTACTCTCTACACGTCCACCCAGATTGACGGATAAAAGAGTGGTTTTGGAGATATCAAAGTCTAAATTGGCCCGGTAATTATATCGTTTATAATCGAAGTTAAAATCATCTGTTGCATTGAACTGTTTGAACATACCTCCCTGGGTGAACATACCGGTCGAAACAACGTAGCGCATATAATCGGTACCCCCTGATATATTAACGTTGTGTTGTGACTGGAAAGAGGCTTTGTTCATACAGTAGTCCAGCCAGTTGATATCCGGATAACGGATAGGGTCGGAATGAGTACGGAACTTTTCCAGTTGCTCGTCGGTAAAGGTTGCTACTCCCCCATCGTTTACCTGCAACTCATTATAATACCGGGCATACTGGTAAGAGTTGGCAAACTCCAGCTGTTTGGTCATCATATTGACTCCGGCAGAGGTGGAAAAAGAGATCTTTGCTTTTCCTTCCGTACCTCGTTTGGTAGTAATAAGGATAACACCGTTGGCACCACGTACCCCGAATACGGCTGTCGCAGAAGCATCTTTGAGGATAGTAATACTCTCGATCTCATTGGGGTCGATCTGTGAAAAGTCACGGTCTACACCGTCTACCTGTATAATAGGTGAGGCATCGTTCCAGGTGGCTATACCACGTACATAGAGATCGGCGGCATCGGCACCCGGCTCTCCGGAATATTGCACGGAAGAGATACCGGTTATTTGTCCGGAAAGGATATTGGAGATAGACCCTACCGGGGTCTTTAACAAATCGTCTCCTTTCATGGAAGAGATAGCTCCTGTTACAGAGACCTTTTTCTGGGCTCCATAGGCTACTACCTGTACCTCATCCAGCAACTGGGCATCTTCGGCAAGCTGGATCTGTACATTGCGGGTACCTTGTTTTACGGTAACGACTTTTTCCTGATAACCAATGAAGGTAACCTTCAGCCGGATAGTCTCATCCGGAACATTAAGGGTAAAATTACCTTCGAAATCGGTAATAGTCCCTATGGAGGTTCCTTCAATAGTTACATTGGCACCAATAACGGTTTCCCCACTTGTATCCTTTACGGTACCGGATAATTGAACGGTGGTTTGCTGCACTACATGAACAACCTCTGCAGAAGCCTGTACCTCAAAAGGGATCAATACCCCTATCATAAATAAAGGTACAGCATGAACTATCAATCTCCGTAAAAGCAAGCGGGAGTATAATCGATGTGTAACTAATACCTTATTATG
>JAJPZL010000184.1 GCA_021204375.1 Bacteroides sp. | reverse complement strand
CTTCTTTGATACATCATGTCAATAAATTTATGATGATCAGGATATATACCAATTTTTGACTATACGTTATCAAAGAGATAAAATTCATACTACTTTTTTAGATATCCTGCAAAGATATTTATTTAACAGAACGAACAAAACCGGAATTTTGTTAATTTTTTATTTAAGTCCGGGAGTTTTTCTTCTCTGAACCGTGTTAAAGGCATATAAGAAAAATTTAACTGATAATACGATGAACAGAAGAAAATTTGGGAGAGTAATTGCGGGATATTTCGTACTCTCTATTGTGCCTATACAGGCACAATCTATATATCCGGGTCAACATGCCGGAAAAACAGAAAAAGATATAGTGGTACCCCTCAGAGCGAAAAGTTTTGATTTGCAGGACGTAGAGCTTCTGCCGGGTAGATTCCGGGAAAATGTAGTGCGCGATTCTGCCTGGATGGTTTCTTTGGATATCCGTAGTCTTTTACATAGTTTCCGCACCAATGCCGGAGTCAGTGCCGGTCTGGAAGGAGGATATTCATCCGTTGAAAAATTAGGAGGTTGGGAATTATTGGATTATGAACTTAGGGGACATTCTATAGGTCATTTACTCTCAGCTTTGTCGTTAATGTATGCTACTACCGGTAATGAAGGGTTCAAGGCAAAAAGTGATACGCTTGTTAGTGGACTGGCACAGGTACAACTGGCTTTGGGAAATGGGTACCTGAGTGCCTATCCGGAAGAGTTAATTAACCGCAATATTCGGGGAGAAAGAGTGTGGGCATCCTGGTATACTTTACATAAACTTTATGCCAGACTTATGGACCAGTATCTTTATTACAGGAATGAACAGGCATTAGTTATAGTAAAAGGAATGGCGGATTGGGCCTACAATAAACTTTCTCCCCTGGATGAGGCTACCCGTTTGCGGATGATACGGAATGAATTCGGCGGGGTGAACGAAGCTTTCTATAATCTTTATGCCATTACCGGTGAGGAGCGGTATCAGTGGCTGGCCCGTTTTTTCTATCACGATGAGATGATGGACCCGTTGCTCGATAACAGGGATGAACTTGATAAAAAACATGCCAATACATTTATTCCCAAAGTAATTGCCGAAGCGCGTAATTATGAATTGTCGGGAGAGATGGGTAGTAAAGAGAAGGCTCTTAATTTCTGGAGGAATGTAACGGGTAACCACTCTTTTGTAACGGGCAGTAATAGTGATAAAGAGAAGTTCTTTGACCCTGATCACCTCTCTGAACACTTATCGGGATATACCGGTGAGACCTGCAACACGTATAACATGCTAAAACTTACCCGGCATCTTTTTTGCTGGGAGGCTGATCCTGAGTTGGCGGAATATTACGAACAAGCTCTTTACAACCATATTCTCGGACAACAGGATCCTGTTACGGAGATGGTAGCCTATTTTCTTCCGATGCTTTCCGGAGCCCATAAAGTATATAGTACGCCCGTGGACTCCTTCTGGTGTTGTGTGGGAACCGGTTTTGAAAATCATGCCAAATACGGAGAAGCTATCTATTATCATACTGATAACGGAATCTATGTGAACCTTTTTATTCCTTCGCAGGTAGAGTGGAAAGAAAAGGGGATTTTATTGCGTTAGGAAACTGCTTTTCCGGAGAGTGAAACGACTCTGTTCACTATAGTAACCGGACAGGAAAGTACTTTTACATTTTATATAAGATACCCTTTCTGGGCCGGGAAAGCAGAAGTAAAGGTTAATGGAAAAAAACTTCTGTTAAAAGTAAGCCCGGTTCTTATATAGAAATAAAACGGAACTGGAAGAACAGAGACCGGATAGAAGTAACTTATCCGATATCGCTCCGCCTGGTAACTACTCCGGATAATCCGCAGAAAGGGGCACTTTTGTATGGGCCGCTAGTACTTGCCGGTGAGTTGGGTAGTGAGGGAATGGAACCTCCTGCACCCTATTCCGACCCACATGTTCACAATGATTATTATACATATGATTATCGTATTCCGGCCGATCTGGATACTACTCTGAAAATAGATCCTTTGAAACCTGAAAAGAGTCTCCGGAAGGAAGAGGGGGAACTGGCTTTTATTATGGGATCCGGGATCCGATTAAGGCCTATTCATGAAATACATCGCCAGCGGTATGTTGTGTACTGGGATTTATTGCCTTAAAACCAGTGGTATAGTTTTATTATCAGAGGGGACACTTAGTAGAGGTACACTGGATATCCGGATGGGAAACAAGCATTGAGTACTAAAAACAGAAAACCCATCTGACTCTGTAAAGGAGTGGGATGGGTTTCTACTCGTAGCGCAAATTTAAATAAATAAAAGTATTTTAAAAAGGAGGTTTACCCTTTAATGGCTTCTAAAGCTGCTTCATAATTGGGTTCCTGCTTTATTTCGGGTACTAATTCGGTGTATTTAACCCGCCCGTCTTTACCAATTACCACTACGGCACGGGCCAGTAGCCCGAGCATAGGGCCTTCACTGATCTGAATTCCGTAGTTGGTATCGAAATCAGAGAAACGGAAATCACTCAGGGCAATTACATTCTCTATGCCTTCGGTTGTGCAGAAACGTTCCTGGGCAAAAGGAAGGTCTTTTGAAATAGCCAGTACAACCGTATCGGGCATATCGGCAGCCATCTTGTTGAATTTACGGACTGAAGTAGCACAAATACCGGTATCTAAGCTGGGAAAAATATTAAGTACTACGTTCTTACCCTTTATATCACTCAGTGAAAAAGGAGAAAGATCCCGTTTGGTCAAAGTGAAATCGAGAGCAACCTCTCCCGGTTTAATAAACTCTCCCGCCAGTTTTACGGGTTGTCCGTTCAATGTTACAGATGCCATAATTATATCTTTTAAGTTATACTATTTAGGAACGGTTCAGCGTAGCATATGTTCACCTTACGTTCTTAAAATCTTTTTTGATCGGTTCCTTACTTATTCCTCTGAAAAATCTTATCTTTAAACCAATAATCAAACAGAGGAAGTAATGCTATACAAATATATAATTTTTACGGAAGAAGTGCTTCTCTTTCCGGAAGAAAAGAGACAAGAACTTTTCTGCAGGGAGATGAAAAAAGCGCTGGAAGAGTTGCAACAGGAAGGAGTAATTACTGTTCTGCTTTGTAAAAGGAAGGATATAGACAACAGGCTAAGAGAATTACATTTCGATCAGGTGGTTACTAACCGAGATCCCGGGGAGGCTTTGAAATCGGATGTATGTTTCAAACCTGTTGCTGTTTCTGAACTTTTGTTGGTGGGTAATTCTACCGGAGACTGTGAAACGGCAACATCAGCAGACGTTGATTTTGGTATGGCTATGTGGAACGGAGAGTCTGTTAAGCATATAAAAGCTACCTGGTATTTTACCTCTCCCCGGGAGATGATCTATTATATTTCGCGGATGAAAGATCCTTTGCTGGATGTACCCTGGCTGAAATGGGCGATGGAATTACAATTTATCGGGCAGGCAGGGGTTACCTATTCCAACGATAAATTTGACCTGGAACGGTTCCACCGCATCCGGGAGATCGCTGCCGAAATTCTCTCTTTGCAAACAGGCCTTTCTATAGAGAAAGTTACCACGCTTTTTTGTAACGAGACGAGTTTTCAAACTCCGAAACTGGATTGCCGGGCTGCTATTTTTGAGAAGGGTCGCATTCTGCTGGTCCGGGAGCGGGATGGCCTGTGGTCACTACCCGGTGGTTGGGTGGATGTAAACCAGTCTGTCGGTGAAAATACGGTGAAAGAGGTAAAAGAAGAGGCAGGATTAGATGTAGTACCCGTAAAATTGATCGCTCTGCAGGATCGTAGTTTACATAATCTTCCCTATTATGGGTATGGGATTTGTAAGGCTCTGGTACAATGTGAAGTGATTGGTGGTGAATTTGTACCTAATACGGAGACTACGGAGAGCCGCTTTTTTCTTCCGGATGAACTGCCGGCTCTTTCGGAAGATAAAATTACGGCCACACAGATCCATTTCTGTTTTGAGGCTTACCGGTCGGAGAACTGGCAGACTTTACTGGATTAAGTAGTATGCTGGTATTTTACCTGGTGGTTATTCTTATTCCGGAATCTGTTTGGTTGGAAAATATAACCGGATAGGGTTGGATAGGTGCTGAAATAACTTTGTTTATTCTATATTTATCAAAAAAGGAGAAGCTTCAGAAAAACTTCTCCTTTTTATATTTACATTTTTTTGATCTTTTCAGAAAGAGCGTCCTTTAAATACATTCGATTCGGAAGTAGGATAGAGAGTGCCTTCGAGGGTAAAACGGTTCGAACTGAAATTAGGGGATACGATGGCTGTAACATTGGTATCTCCTTTATACATACTTATTTCAATACGAGCCGATATACCTGCGCCGGTTACCTGCATGGATATATGGGATCTCCCTTTCTTATCGGTTGTCTTTTTTATAGAGGTAGCCCTTCCGTCCAAAGTGATCCCTCCGATTCCGTTAGGTCCTGCCGGAGCTCCCGGAAAAGCGATCTGTACGGTTGCCTTGTCTCCTTTTAAGGATATAAAGTTGGTATTGGCTGTTACATACCGCCAGTTGCCTCTTTTGAAAGTGATCCTTTCGGCTTCTATTACAAAGTCATTCTCCTCAATAGCTACCAAAGCATTTTGATATCTAACCTCTTTCAATAGCGATTCGTAGGCCTTCTCTTTTTTCTTTTTATCGGTCGTTGCATTTTCTGCTTCCTTGCGAGCCCTGTTCAGCTCTTCCTGGGTGACCTGTGCCTGTAGCAAAGAAGTTGCTCCCAGTATCATAACCAGTGTAAATACTATTTTTCATATTGTTCTCTTTTTAATGGTTTTACAAAGAAAATAAAAGTACGTTTTCTCTTTGATGAATAAAGTGATAATTAGTTTAAAAACATTCTTTTAGAGTAAGTGTTTTCTATAAATATTGAAAAATAACAGATAGCCGGTAAAAGGTTGGTTCTAAAGTTTAAAATACTTAGTTATAGTTTTATAATCCGGCAATTGTTT
>JAJPZL010000271.1 GCA_021204375.1 Bacteroides sp. | reverse complement strand
GTACTATCGGGGCGGGCGATAACTTCAATGCCGGTATTGTATTCGGCCTGCTGAAACAAGGCATCCGACAGTAAGAGATCCATTCTCTTACACCCGGGCAATGGGACCTTATTATTCAAAGCAGACTTGACCTGGCAGCACAAGCCTGTAGCAGTCTGAGTAACTCCATCTCTGCAGAATTTGCAGAAGTTTACCGGCAAAAACGTTAAAAAAATATATATGCAAATTTTTATTCCGTTGAAATACAAATATTTGCCACTATATAACTGTTTATCCATTAATTATATCTATCTTTGCAGCTCAATTTTGATAAGAGAATTTAATGAAGACATTTGAAGAGCTTAGCGTTTCTCCGGAGATACTTAAAGCGATTGAAGAGATGGGATATGCGAATCCCATGCCGGTACAGGAAGAGGTGATCCCGCATCTTTTAGGAGAAGACAACGACGTGGTAGCCCTTGCACAAACAGGAATCGGCAAAACAGCCGCATTCGGACTACCCGTTATTCAGAAAATTAATGTAAAGAACAGAACCCCGCAATCTTTGATACTTTGTCCCACTAGGGAACTTTGCCTCCAGATAGCAGGAGACCTGCACGACTATTCCAAATATGTAGACGGCCTGAAAGTACTTCCAGTATACGGAGGTTCGTCCATTGAGAGTCAGATACGTAGCCTGAAAAACGGAGTACACATTATTGTGGCTACTCCCGGACGGTTACTGGACCTGATGGAGCGTAAAACTGTGAAGTTAGACGCTATCTCCAATGTGGTGATGGACGAAGCAGACGAAATACTGAACATGGGTTTTACCGAGAGCATCAATGCCATCCTTGCCGAAATACCTCAGGACCGGAATACGCTCCTTTTCTCGGCCACCATGTCACCCGAGATCTCCCGTATTTCCAAAAATTACATGAAAAATGCCAAGGAGATCACCATCGGCACCCGTAACAAAGGCAGCAACAATGTAAAGCATGTCTGTTACATGGTACATGCTAAAGATAAATATGTAGCCATGAAACGAATTGCAGATTATTACCCACAGATATATGGTATCATCTTCTGCCGTACCCGTAAGGAGACCCAGGAGATCGCCGATAAACTGATACAGGATGGCTACAATGCCGACTCGCTGCACGTAGAACTCTCCCAGCAACAAAGAGATGCCGTTATGCAGAAATTCCGTATCGGACACATTCAATTGCTGGTAGCTACCGACGTGGCTGTCCGTGGTCTGGATGTGGATAACCTCACCCGTGTAATCAACTACAGATTACCTGATGATACGGAATCCTACACCCATCGTAGTGGTTGTACAGGACGTGCCGGAAAAACAGGAACCGCTATTGCTATTATCAATATGCGTGAGAAAGGAAAGGTACGTGAGATCGAACGAATCATCTCCAAAAAAATTTGAGCAGGACACCCTTCCCTCCGGTAAACAGATCTGCGAAAAACAGCTGATCAAAGTGATCGATGATATTGAAAAGGTAAAAGTAAACGAAGAAGAGATCACGGACTTTATGCCGGCGATCTATCGTAAACTGGAGTGGCTCAATAAAGAGGATATTATTAAACGCATGATATCTTTAGAGTTCAACCGTTTCCTCGAATACTATCGGGATGCTGAAGAGATCGAGATCCCTACAGAGGGGCGCAATGAAAGAAGAGGCAGAGAAAGTGGTGTCCGTACCAGAAGTGGCGCCGGAAAAGGTAGTAACCGTGCCGAACCCGGATTTACCCGTATCTTTATCAATATGGGAAAAGCCGATAACTTCTACCCGAACCAACTGATCGATCTGATCAACCGGAATACCAAACGCCGCATCGATATCGGCCACATTGACCTGATGAAAAGCTTCTCCTTTTTTGAAGTAAAAGATAACCAGGCGGGTGAAGTGATCGAATCGCTTAACCGCACGCGTGTAAACGGTAATAAAGTAACCGTAGAAGTGGCCGGAGAAGATCGCCTGGAAACCTCTTCCAGAAAAAGCGGTGGTCACGGAAAAGAGAACAACCGCCGTAGCAGTAGCAGCAGTTCCCGTGGCCGTTTATCCCGTGAGGAGGGTTGGGCACGCCGTAAACCTCGTCGCTCATAACATACTACATAATTGGCTTAAAGGCCCGACTCTGTGCATGGTTACAGAGCCGGGCTTTACACATTTTTAGCTACTTTTTTTTGCGCGGGGAGTCATAATAGGTTATATTTACCTGACAAGGATAGGTTTAAATCTATTAAATAACTTATAAGCCACTGAATGAAACAATGCATCACTCCCCTATTGTTCGTTATCCTCTCGCTGGCGATGCTATCCGGATGCGATATCTACTCTCCTACCATCAATGATGCGAGTATTGAAAAAGAGTTAATCCGCTATATCTGGGTGATTTATGAGGAGAACTACTACCTTACTTTCTACTCGGACGGATGGGGAGAAGAAGAATATCTTACCCATCAGGGATGGATAAACCATGAATTTACATGGCGCTGGGCAAATAATAGTGCTTATAATAGTATTACCCTATACTTTGGAGGTACCAATTTCATGGAACTCCAAAGTGTTTCCATTGACCATAGAACAATGACCTGTTATATAGATGGCCAGCTCCATATATTTGCCGGCATTTAAGTTCCATTTCTTCTTTTCCATCCTTAGGTTCACTGGTTTACCGGAAAATATTCCATTTACCCGATATTTGTATAATATTTTATCAGTACGTACAATCCTCTATGGCTATTTACTACTTCTATTCGTTTATTTGTAAATACTATATTAGCCTTTCATGTATATACAAAAAACACTGTTACTTTTAACAGGCCTAATTTTTATTATTTCATTCAATCTTTCCGCCCAAAGATTACAGGACTCCCTGCTTAATTATTTCACTCTTCTGCAAAACACACCCCAGGAAAAACTATACCTGCACTTAGACAAACCATTCTATGGAGCAGGAGATACGATCTGGTTTAAGGCATACCTGCAAAATGCAGTATCATACAAAAGCGATGCAAAAAGCAATTACTTCATTCTGGAACTCATTAACAGAGAGGACTCTATTATGGAGAGAAGAAAGGTTAGAAGGGATTCGCTGGGATTAAGAGGAAGCATACCACTGCCCCCTGATATCCAACAGGGAGAGTATTACATCAGGGGATATTCAAACTAGATGCTCAATGCAGGAGTGGATTTTATCTACTCAAGAACTATTAAAATTGGAAACTCAATGCATAAGGCAATAACAGCGGAGTTTATCTGTAAAGAGGAAAAGCAGGGGAGATATACAGCAGAGATTAACTTTAAAGAGTATGGGAATAAACCTCTGGGGGGGGAACAAATATGGATTATAAGACAAAAAGAGAAGATATGGAAAAAGAGAAGCCTGCAAACCGATAAGAATGGGGATATATAGATAGGCTTACCTGATTTAAGCAAAGAGAATGGTTATATACTGGAGGTAAACCTGGAGGATCCGGTATACAGGTATAACCGTATTTTTTATCTACCGGATCTATCTACGGATTTTCATGTGGATTTCTTTCCTGAAGGGGGAAAACTCCTAGAGTGGGTCATACAAAAAGTCGCTTTTAAAGCACAGGCCAGGAGTGGAGGGGCCAAAGAGATTAAAGGGAAGATTTATACTTCAAAGGGAGATACGATTACACATTTTGAGAGTCAACACGATGGAAGGGGAATAGTAAATATCTATCCTGAGACGGGAATAATCTATCATGCGGATATACTATCGGAACAGGGGGAAAGGAAAATATTCGACCTGCCAAAGGTAGAAAACCAGGGATTTGCCATTACTCTTAACAGAAGGAACCGGATCATATATTATGAGACACAAAAAACAAAGTGGACGCAATGGCCGGATTCGATCTTCCTTATCGCTCATACAAGAGGAGGGTTAAGGATGGTCAAAAAGATAACGAACAGCCAAATAATGGGAGGGGTAGAAGAAGGGTTTTTGGAGGAGGGGATTACTCATTTCCTGCTCATTGACCACAGGGGAATACCACTGAGTGAGAGACTCTGTTTTGTAATGCATTAGGATAAACCAACCTGGAGGATCAAAACGGAGAAGGAAAAATATAAAGAGAGGGAGAAGGTGGTACTGGAGATGGAGGCAAAAGACAAGTATGGAGAGCCTTTGTGGGGAGACTTCTCAATTAGTATTACAGAAACAGACAGAATAAAACCAGACTCAATATCGGAAAATATAGTATCGAACCTATCACTGACAGCAGACCTGAAGGGGTACATACAAAATCCGGGATATTACTTCTGCGGAGAAGCGAAACTGAAAGAAAGACACCTGGATCTGGTCATGCTAACAAATGGGTGGAGAAGGTTCAGGATAGAAAAAGTAACAGGAGAGCCACCCATTAAAACAGATTATTTTGTAGAGGTTAGTCAAAGCATAAGTGGAAGGGCGAAAGGATACTGGGGAGCGAAAGGGAAACCGCTGCAGGTAACGGCTTTTACCATAAAGGGATTCATCAGCAAAACGGTAGAGGCCGACCCGAACGGGGAGTTTATTATAGAGGATATTAATTTCCGCACAATACACGATTCAGAGTAGAGGCAAAAACTCAAAAGGGAAGTAAAAAGGTGGAACTGGAAATTGACTCTGCCTATTTTCCTAAAAGCTACAAAAAACCTATCTACCCTCAAGAGTATACACAACCGGAAGAGAACTATTTAAATTCAATCAGAGAAAAGTATGAGCAAGAGGGGGAAATGACAACAGTTCATTTAAAAGAACTAGAAGTAAAGGGAGTAAGATACCGGAAAAAAGATCCCACAGAAACCATCATAGAACAATTGGGAAGCATACAAATTACGAGTGAAACCATTCAGGAGAAATATAATGGGTATACCTTTTGGAATATGTTATTGCAGGAATATCCCAATATTGAATATAAACACAGGATAGGATATGTGGTAGAAAATCACTTTTATGATATTGCTTCTCTCCCTGTTTTTGATATATGAT
>JAJPZL010000375.1 GCA_021204375.1 Bacteroides sp. | reverse complement strand
AATTGTGTAAAGGTATGCAAAGAGGTCACCCGTCACTGGTAACCTCCAACATGCAAAAGAATGTTATTATGTTTATTAATAATAACCTGGGTTCTGATCTCCTTCCAGTGCAGGGTTCAGCTCAATGGCATCTTTGGGGATAGGACGGAGATGGTGATGATCCTTTATATCACCGGCAAAGAGCTCCGGATTGTATCTCACGCCGTATTCAGCCAGTTTTCCTGTACGTTTCAAATTTCCCCAACGATGATTTTCGCCAGCCAGCTCACGAGCTCTCTCCCGAAGAAGATAATCAATATCAAGTTGAGCTGCTGTAGCTAATATAGCACCGGCACGTGCACGAACCTCGTTTATGTACGGAAGCGCATCTGCCGGACGATTCAGCTTAATGAGTGCTTCGGCAGCGATCAAATAAGTTTCACCTACGCGAGCCAGCACCACATCTCTTTTAGAAGCATTGGTATGGAATATATCTTTATTAAGAACATCGTCAAACTTACGGAAGGAGGCCACTCCATACACATCTTTCAATTTTTCTTCATAGGAAGAAGGAAGCTTGCCTATATTATCCCTATACTCTGTTATATACACGATCACAGCATCAGCCCGGCTGGGAAGAGCAGCTCTCCAGGCAACCGTATCAGCCAGTAACCACTCCGGACAATAATAATAGGTTACCGGACTGATATCTTTTTTAGAACCATCATAATAATCCCAGTAGCTTGAACGTAGTTCGATCATAAAAGTAGCTTCGTACCGCTGATCGGCTGTGGGGTCCTGAGTATCCTCCGCAAATACCTGATGCATCCATAAAGTGGGAGAGAGCGTAGAAGTAGTATATTTATGACCTTTTTCCTGTCCATCCAGGTAAGCCCCGAAATTAGCCTGTTGTTTATTCCCCTCTGTATTTTTATTATTCACAGTAGCAGCACTATATTCTACGGAAAAATCACTTCCGCATTGTTCTCCCCCTCTATGCTCATCAGATCGCTGAAAGAAGTTTCCAAACGGAAGCCTCCAATGGCCTGATCGGCGAGTTTTTTAGCTTGTTCAAAATCATCTGGATTATCGGTCTCATAGCCTCTGAAAAGATAGGCTTTTGCCAGGAAGTGTACAGCAGCCCGTTTATCAAAATGATTAAAATCTTCGCCTGTAGCCCTTTCTAAAAGTGCAGAACCTGTACCAATAAGTTCGGTGAGTTCACCGATCACAAACTCATAAATATCTTTGGAAGATTTTCTCTCGGCAGAAGTCATCATACCGGCCTGACGATCCAGTATCAGCGGAACACCTCCAAAGTGCTGCACCAGCGTAAAATAGTAGAATGCCCGAAGACCTTTTGCTTCTGCAACCAAACGGGCCCGGGTAGGATTATCTCCTCCCCAGTAAATAACATCGTTTGCTAGAGAAATGGCTTTGTAATGGTCTACATAGAAACTTTTTATGTTACCGTCAGAAATATCAATAACATATTTCGCAACGTTAGCAACCGGATTACGTCCGGAAGTAAACAGATCGGTACCACCTTCTACCAGCCAGGGATCGCCTCCGTAAAGAGTACGTAGTAGTGAGTAAGAAGCACTAGAAAGGCTCTTAAAGCCGGCATCGGTAGTATAGTAGTCGGACTGACCGACATTGCCTTTATTATCCTGTTCCAGAAAATCAGAACAACCTGCACACAAAGCAACTGTAAAGAGTGCACAAACCAAATTATATATTTTTTCATATCAGTAACTTTCTAAAGGTTTAAAATTTAACATTCAAGCCAAATTGATAAACAATGGAGCTCGGTCCGCCTTTACCATCGGAGATACTTGCATTCGCCTACTCGGGATCAAATCCTTTATAGTTGGTAAATATGAAAGGATTCAGTACATTCGCATATACACGCAGACTCTGCACATGGATCTTGCTCAGCAACTGTTTGTCAAATGTATAACCTACGGTAATATTCTTTACTTTTACATACGAAGCATCTACTACACCATTGGGATTATATAGAGTAGTCTTACCGGTTCTCCATCCGGTAGTACCCCCATGGTTAATTCCTTCAAAATTCATCGGATATGGATAGGAACCGACAATGGTCTCTTTCGTAACAACTGTAGGATCAGAGGTCAGGGAGCCATAATCTTTTCCGTCCCAGGTATAGTTAAAGATGGGAGCACCCTGAGGAATATAAAAATCCATAGAGAGTTTGGTACGTCCACGGTCTGAATAGTCGGTAAACTCGTCCATGAACGGACTGTTGAGTTTATGTCCCTGTTTGGTAGTAACTGCTATAGAGAAATCCCAGTTTTTATACTGAAGCGAAGTAGAAAGGTTTCCGGTCCATTTAGGGAGTTCCTGACCAATAATCTGACGATCGGCATCGTTAATCTGACCATCCTGATTCAGATCTTCAAATGTCATACATCCTTCAAACCAGCTGTAGATCTCGGAGCGGGTGCCGGTTACATCACCTACAGTGATGACCTCATTGGCATACTCCTGTGTGCAGATGCCGGTCATGTTCAGGTCGTAGATCACATCGATCGGTTTTCCGATAAACCATTTTTCGGCACGCATATCCTCTTTACCGTTCTGAAGTTCCAGGATCTCATTTTTATTCTTTGCAAAGGAAAGAGTTACATCCCAATACCAATCTTTGGTCTGTACGGGAACAAATTTCACCAATGCCTCAATACCCCGATTACGTACTTTACCGATGTTACTCCACATATCTCCGTTAGAAGCACCTTGTTCCAGCAACAGTTTTTGTTTCATCAACAGGTCTTTGGAGATTTTATTATACCAGTCGAGTGTTCCGGAAATGCGGCTACCTAGGATACCGAAATCAAGACTAATATTTACTTCAGTAGATTTCTCCCAGGTAAGTTCTTCATTGACTACTCCGTTAGGTCAAAAACCTTTTGCGATCAGGCCGTTATATCCATAGTAATAAAGTGTACTTGCAAGTGATTGAGTATCATAAGCTCCTACTACACCGTTATTACCGGTAGCCCCGTAGCTCAGACGAAGTTTCAGGTTATCTACCCAGAAGACTTTCTCTCTCATCCATGCTTCTTCACTGATACGCCAGGCAAGAGCTGCAGAAGGGAACATACCCCAGCGGTTATCTTTCTGGAATTTAGAACTACCATCCCAACGGGTAGAGATAGTAGCCAGATAACGTCCTTTATATCCGTAATTTACACGAAGTGCATAAGAGAGCATCGTCTCTTTGCTATAAGAACTTTTAGGAGACTGGATCTCAGATCCGGAACCCATGTTATACCACTCTGCTCCCTGTGTTACTCCAAAGGAAGTGAACTCATACTCTTCGGCATCGGTACTGTACACACTCATCAGGGCCATTGCATTGAGATCGTGGTCACCGAAAGTTTTTACATAGTTAGCCTGCGTATCCCAGGTATAAAAGAAGGTCTCTTTTTTATTGGCAGTTGCACTGGCTATTCCCTCCGGATTACTATCAGAATAAGTGAAAGATTGAGTAGAAGAGAGACCTCCGTAGTATTGTCCCCTGCGATGTGTAGAGAGACTGGGAGAAAAAGTTGTTTTAAGAATTACCTCCTGAACCGGTTTATATTGTAGATAAGCATTGGCCAGTACACGATATCCTTTGGTCGGGTCGGAAGATTGCTCCCTATCCAACAGAGGACTTACGGAAGAAGAAAAACCTGCAGGGAAGGTAAGACTGGAAGATTGTCCGGGACGCAGGTCTTTTCCCGGCAAATAGTTTAACTCGTCGGTTTCCGTATTGTAAGGAAGCCAGTATCCATTGGCACGGAAAGCCTCCTGTACAGCTCTCTTACTACCCAGGTCCATCTGATGAGTAGACAAATTGACAGTAGTACCGATAGATACTTTTGTATTTAGTTTGGTGTCAATCGCCGTCTTAAAGTTAAAACGCTTATAAGCGTCTCCCATTACTCCGTCTTCCTGTTGATAGCCGGCACCAATGTGATAAGAAGTCTTTTGAGACCGGCCTGAGATATTTACAAAATGATTTTGCTGTGTACCGTTTTCCAGCATCAGGTCACGCCAGTCGGTAAAGTCACCGGTCAGGTACTGCTCACGCATCTTGATACTTTTATGAGTGGCATTATCATTCCAGATAGACCGGAGATCAGAATCTGTAATTTCCAGTTTGATTCGTCCATTCTCTATTTGCACCTGTTTATTGACCGGTTGGGTATATTTCATATAACGGTATTCCGTCCACTCCCTGTCATCCATAAAATCGGGCATACGGGCCACTCTTTTAAAACCGGCATAGCCATCATAACTCACAGAGATCCTGGATTCGCTACTTACAGAAGCCTGTTTAGTGGTTACCATTACTACCCCATTGGTCGCACGAGAACCGTAGATCGCAGTAGAGGAAGCATCTTTCAATACATCGATCTTGTCAATATCCGCAGGATTCAGGAAATTGATATCATCACAGACAATACCATCTACTACAAAGAGAGGACTTCCCCCTCCCTGAATGGAACTTTTACCACGGATCTGGATATTAAATCCTTCCCCTACACGGCTGGAACTCTGAGAAATATCTACCCCGGCAATTTGCCCTTGCAAAAATTCCATCACGGTAGTAGCTCCTCTTTTAACCAGATTCTCATTACTTACGGAGCCTACGGAACCGGTCAGGTCACTCTTCTTCTGGACACCATATCCGACAACAACCAGCTCATCCAGGGCTTGTGCATCTTCTTTCAGTACAATCTGTATACTGGATTGCTGACCCACCCTTATCTCCTGGGTAAGATAACCAACGTATGATATCACCAATATACTATTTTCGGAAACATTCGAAAGACGGAAGGAACCATCCATATCGGTAATAGTACCGTTCGTCGTACCTTTTACCATGACATTTACACCAATCATCTCCTCGCCGGAGATATCTTTGATCATACCGGAAATTGTTCTTTCCTGCGCATACATCAAACAACAAAATAGACTGTAGACCACAAATAGAAAGGTCTTTTTTGGAAAGACTGTTTAGTTT
>JAJPZL010000062.1 GCA_021204375.1 Bacteroides sp. | reverse complement strand
GGAGAGAGATCCGAGCTTTAATTTACAACTAAATAAATACTTTGTGGTCTGTTTATAGTTACCGGATAAAAAATGAGGGTGTGTAAAAAGTAGCTTTAATTCTTTTTAATTATTTACTTTTTACACACCCTCACTGATAGGGGTTGGTTCCCTTCAACGATCAGAAATAGAATCCAAAGTCGATCTTTACACCAACTTTGCTAAAGTCACTGTGGTGATTAAAACTTTGATTGTAATAGACAGCCGGTTCGACGGTTACGGTTTTGGAGAGGAAATAGGCATATCCTACCTGCACACCCAGGTTGAAATCGGTTGCACTTACCGTACCGGTATATCTTTCGAGGTTAAGGCCGGCTCCCAGGTAAATCCCTGAATCATTGATGTAATAACGACCGCCTGCTCCTACTCCGTAGGTATCGCCCCCGCTTTTCCAGTCACCCTTCAGGTTTACTAGTAACGCTACATCATCGAGTACAAATGTACCCACCTGGGCCTCCAGGCCAAAATGAGTTTTTTCGGCTCCCGAATAACTAAGGCCAAAACCGGTCAGTCCCGGATTGACAAAATGGGTTCCTCTTTCAAACTGTGCCTGAACGGTGAGTACAGGGATCACTAAGCAAATAATCAATAAAATCTTTTTCATACCTCTGTTTTTCTGTTATTTATTTTGATTCATGTCTTCTTCTCTGCGTTTTTTATACGCTTCTTTTTTCCGGAGTACCCACCACAAGAGCAGTACGATCACATACGCACCGCCCAGGGGCACCCATTTTTCGGTATCTCCCATCTCCTGATTCTTGGGTAACAGGTAAATGGCGGTACCGGTCACATACAGGAGGAGCACGACTGTCAGCCAGGTTGACTTTTTTAATTTCTTCATATCAGTAAATAATTTATATGTTGTGTAACCGCTTTTTCCAGCAGATAAACCAGATAAGAGCGATCAGTAATGCCGCAGCCCCTATGGTGTAGGATACCGGTTGTGAAAGAGCGGCTCCTTCGGGAGCAATAAAGATATAGATCACACAGACACAGGTCATAAAGAGAGCCGGTATCAGGGTAACCTAGTAGTTCTTACGGGCCAGTACCAGAAAGATGGTAATAGCCCAGAGTGTAAATACGGATAGGGTTTGATCGGTCCAGGCAAAGTAACGCCAGATCTTATCAAAACCGGCAGCATCTTTCAGTCTATAGAAAAGGATCCCGAAAGCAGCTAAGAAAAGGGGTAGGGAGATCAACAGGCGGTTCACGATCCGCTTCTGGTCGAACTTCATAAAATCGGCCACGATCAGCCGGGCGGAGCGGAAAGCGATATCGCCGGTAGTGATCGGAGCAGCCACAACGCCCAGAATGGCTAACAATCCACCGACAACGCCTAACCAATCTTTGGTAATAGCTTCTACGATCACCGAGGCGTTGGTCTCGCTCATACCGTTCTCGTGATAGAACCAGGTAGCGGCAGCGGCCCAGATCAGGGCCACGATCCCCTCTACGATCATGGCGCCGTAAAAGACGGGCTTCCCGTAGCTTTCGCTCTTCATGCAACGGGTCATCAGGGGGGATTGGGTGGCATGAAAACCGGAGATGGCTCCGCAGGCAATGCTGACGAACATGATCGGGAATATAGGTACGGTTGCGGCGTTGGGGTGGGTATTCCGGAGTCCGTCCCAAAGTTCAGGCAACGGGGGATGTTTGACAAATAGCATCACCAGGATACCGATAGCCATAAAGATAAGGACTACGGCAAATATGGGATAGATACGGCCGATAATTTTATCGATCGGTAAGAGCATGGCTATCATATAATAGAGGAAAATGATCACGATCCACCAGGTGATATCCATGTGGGAGGGGGTCATATTAGCCAGCAAGCCGGCAGGGTCTGTGACAAAGACCGCTCCGACCAATACCATCAGCAGGACGGTAAAGACCCGCATGATCTGCTTGGTGGTAAATCCCAGGTAACGTCCGGTTATTTCGGGCAAACTCTCTCCCTCGTTCCTTAGGGATAACATACCGGCCAGGTAGTCGTGAACGGCACCGGCAAAGATGCTTCCCAGTACGATCCAGAGGTAGGAGGCGGTCCCGAACTTGGTCCCCATAATAGCACCGAAAATAGGACCCAGCCCTGCAATATTGAGGAACTGGATCATAAAGAGTTTCCAGGCAGGCATGGGAATATAATCTACCCCGTCAGCCTTGTAGACAGCAGGGGTGATACGATTGGGATCAGGACCAAAAATTCGTTCAATATAGCTACCATATATAAAATATCCGGCTACCAGGATACCCAGACAGATTACAAACGTGATCATAGAAGCGGTCTGTTTTTATTTAACGAACAAATGTAGTACAATCTTATTAATTTTCAATAGTTCCTATTTATTCTTTTCCTATCTTTGCCTATATTATGACGAATAAAACCATCCTATATTTTATTTTTTTGCTGATGGGGCTATGGATCACGATCTCTTCATCCGTTGCCCGGCCTTCTCTACCCAAACACGAAGTACGTGCCGCCTGGGTAACGGCTGCCTATGGCCTGGACTGGCCCGATACCCGTGCAGTGAGTGAAGCGACGCTGGTACGCCAGCAAGAGGAACTGACCGATATACTGGATAAACTGCAGGAAGCCAACTTCAATACGGTACTTTTCCAGACCCGGATGCGGGGCGACCTGGTTTACCCCTCTTCCATCGAACCTTTCAGTTATCCGCTGGCAGGAAAGACCGGAAGAGATCCAGGATACGATCCGCTGGCTTTTGCCATTGAAGAGTGCCACAAACGGGGCATGGAGTGTCACGCCTGGATCGTAGCCATTCCCCTGGGTAACCGGAAACATGTGGCTAATATGGGGGCTCAGTCGGTTACCCGCAAACGTCCGGCTATCTGTGTGCAGTATAAGAACGAATGGTTCCTGAACCCGGGGCATCCGGCTACCAAAGAGTACCTGATGGAGATTGTGCGGGAAGTGATCACCCGTTACGATATTGACGGGGTGCATTTTGATTACCTGCGCTACCCGGAACGGTCTGAGAAGAAGTTTCCCGATGCCCGGGAGTTCCGGGCGTATGGAAAAGAAAAAACGGAGGCTGAGTGGAGAAGAGAGAACCTGACGGCTATAGTCCGGCATCTCTACCACGAGACCAAAAAGATAAAGCCCTGGGTGAAGGTGAGCACCTCTCCGGTGGGAAAACACAGTGATACTTCTTTGTGCAGTTCCAAGGGGTGGAATGCTTTCCATACGGTCTACCAGGATGTAGACCGGTGGCTGGCAGAGGGGATTCACGATCAGGTGTATCCGATGCTCTATTTCCGGGGGAATAATTTCTATCCGTTCGTACTCGACTGGCTGGAGCGTAGCCGGGGCAGGCAGATCGTTCCGGGGCTGGGTATCTATTTTCTGGACCCGCGGGAGGGTAACTGGGAGCTTTCGGATATACAACGGCAGCTGGGTTTTCTGCGGGAACACCACACGGCAGGTGCCGGTTTTTACCGGGTACGCTACCTGATGGATAATACCCAGGGAGTATACGACCTGGTGAGAGAGAACTTTTACCGGGCGCCGGCTCTTCAACCTCCCATGACGTGGTTAGATAGTATTCCTCCGGGTAAGCCTGAACAGCTGGAGGTAAGCTTCCTGGAGGAGGGAAAAGTGGAGTTGAAATGGACTCCTTCTATGGATAACGACAGCATCCATCCCCCTTATTATATTGTATATGGCTCAGGCTCAGACCCGGTAGATACCTCCAATCCGGAGCATATCCTGACCCAACGCATCCGGTCGGCGGAATATACCTACATACCGGTCTTGCCCTGGGAGCGGAAATATGTGTTTGCCGTCTCTGCGACAGACCGTTACGGCAACGAGAGTGAGGCCGTTTTTTCAACGGGCAACTATCCAGGCACGAAAGCGGAAACCGGGGGTAACGGGAGTGAGTGAAAGGTAACCGCCGGTTATTTTTCCCTGCTCTACCCGAAGCGGATAACGCTCTTTGGACCGGCGGTGCAAAGAGGTTAACTGAGTGGTATCTTTGAAAGAGTCGATAAAAAATTCCCCGGAGTGTCCCGGATGGACGAACCGGTCGTAAAAGGTACGGGTGAACATGCCCATATTCATGCGCAGATTTACTTCTACGCAGGGTAGTATACGGAAAAGAGGTTTTTCGTTGAACCGGCAGATCATCATATCGACTCCGAAAGGGCCTTTGTAATAAGGGCCGATCTCAGCGGAGAGGAGCGGTAGGATCTCCTGCTGTAAAAGACGAAGGTTTCTCTTTCCTACATACCCGGCCAGCCATGCTTCGATCTGTTCGCCGGCAAGTAACATATTCCCGACATAGGCCCCCTTACCATCGGTCATAAAGAAAGAGTATCCTTTAAAGCAGACCTTCCCGGCTCCGTCGGACCAGAATTGCATGGCAAAATCTTCGACTTTATCGAACACCGGTTCGCCGATCACCCCTCCCTGTTGCCTGAGGATACGGTTGCTCTACCGCTCTATTCCTCCGGTGTAGGTGCCTTTTCCCCAGAAGAGCCCTCTCCCGCTACCGGAATAAGGGGCTTTCAGTACGACCGGAGCATATTTGCCGGCAAATTCCCTGATCTCCTGCCCGGAGATAAGTAGGGCGGACCGCCCGCAGAAAAAGGGGTTCAGTTGTAACTGTTCCAGCAAACGGACGGCTACGACCCGGTGTGAAAGTCTCCAGATATGGCTGAGCTGGGAAACGGAAGGGAGTGCGGGGGAGTCCAGGCCGGTTCGTTGGAGTTGTTTGACCAGCATGGGGTTCCACCCCCAGGGCTGCGGATACAAAGCAGGATACCGACCAACCTCTTCGGGAAGCAGGAAGCGGCTGTTTACCGGAAAAAGCTCTTCGATCTCTTTGTTCCAGTCCGCATCCGGCAAAGATGGGGTCAGGATATAGTGAGGATCCGGCTTGTACCAGAGGGGTAAGGCGGAAAGGTCTTCCTTCATTTTCCGCACCGGTTGGGGTGGTTGGTAATTTTCGTCACAGTTAGCTAGGGCCAGATCATTTTCAGG
>JAJPZL010000488.1 GCA_021204375.1 Bacteroides sp. | reverse complement strand
GCATGGTATAATCTTACAGACAAAAAAGTTCTTTTTATTTACCCTTCTTCTCTGCTTGTTTCCAGCCTTTGCCCAACAAGCAGAAGAGAGATTTATGGAAACTTTCGAACTCCGTCCCTCCGAGTTGCTCTACATCCAAACCAGCAAGGGGATTTATGAGACAGGAGAAGACCTCTGGTTCAAAGTCTATCAATTGGATGCTCAATCCTTGGGACTATCCACGGGTAGTGAAACACTCTACCTGTAGATGATAAGCTCCCGAGATAGTGTGATGTGGAAAGAGATATGCCCCATGGAAGAGGAAATTGCACAGGGACATATCTATGTAGAGGAGAACCTACCACCCGGAGACTACTTCTTAGAGGGATATACCCAAAACTCTTTCTTACGGAAAGATACCATGCAGATCATAGCAAAAAGAAAAGTAAAAATACTACGAAGTATCAACCTGCAAAGGCAACAAAGTCAAAGGGAAGATTCAACCTTTCGCTTTGAACTATTCCCCGAAGGAGGGGATCTGATAGCAAACATACCGGCTGTAGTAGCCTTTAAAGCAACCAATGGAAAGGGAGTACCACAAGAGGTAGAGGGAACTTTGTATAAGAATGAAAAACCCATTGTACAACTAAAGAGCTTGCACCAAGGAATGGGGCGTATCTTATTTACTCCATCTCCCCAAAGCCAGTACAGGATAGAGCTAACCAATGGAAAGAACTACTCCCTGCCAGAGATACTTCCACAGGGAATGTCCCTAAGAGTGGTAAAACAGAATAATAAAGAGATCACCTTACTTATCTCACAAACAAAAGGAATGCCCAGCCAGTCTATTCAGGTGGTGTGTCAGTTAAGAGGAATGGTATGTGCCGTAGCAAAGGGGAGACTGAAAGAGAGCCTAAAAATAAGTATTTCCGTAGAGCGTTTTCCTTATCAGGGAGTAGCGGAGATCACACTACTCAACCAGCAGGAAAAACCCGTAGCAGAGAGATTGGTATATGTGCATCCACAGAAAAGATTGAAGATATCGATGGAGATGGATAAAGAGATATATACCATCCGCCAGAGGGCAACCATGAAGATCAAAGTAACGGATGAAAAAGGAAAACCTCTCAGGACTAATTTAGAGATCAGTGTATATAACCATGCATACCAGAATCAGGAAGATCCGATAAATATTCTATCTTACTGTTATCTATCCGCTCAGATAAGGGGTAAGATACATAACCCGGCCTATTACTTTGAAAAGGAGGATGAGAAGCGAAAGATAGCACTGGATCTACTCCTGCTTACCCAGGGGTGGAGAAGGTATATATGGAGTATGTCCGATAAACCTTACCTGGGAGAGAAGTTTTTGCCGGATGGAATTACAGGCAGGCACACCATAGAGAGAAAAAAAGAGCAGAACAATGGGTAGGAGTGCAGCAGCTCATCCAGGTATCTGGAGTAGAGGATAACTCTGTACTGATATGGACAGACTCGGTAGAATACTTCTCCATTACACCAGAGATAATGAAGGAACTGCGGGGAGGATACCTCTATATGAAACCAACTCTACCCAAAGAGTAGAGACACAAACTTCAGTTCATAGATTATTTTCAAAAGATAGATAGTATAAGAGAAAGCTATACGGATTTCTACCCGGTCATCTCCTTAGACCAGCAAGATAACTCTTTCCTTGATTTACCTGTCATAAGTAGCGATAGTACCATACTACTACAGGAGCTGACCGTAACGGAAAAAAAAGGAAAAATAGTAAAGGATAAAGTGATGGGAAAACTCGACAGTCTGGCACAGAAAAACCTTAATAGAGCATGGGTGTGTACATGCGGAAATACATACCTAAATGATTATGTAGAAGGATATACCCATGCAGATAATCCGATATGTCGCAGAGAAAGAATAGAACCTGTGGTAGGTAAATCATATGAGATAATTAAATATAATACTAAGTATTGGGCGGATGGTGGATTTATAGTTTATAATGGCCCCAATACTCCGAAGAAGAACTCCTACGTATGAACAACCTCTGGCGAACAAAGGGATACTATGCACACCGGGAGTTTTACGAGCCGGATGAACTGGATATACTATCAGCCATTCCCGATGCCCGCAATACCCTATACTGGAATCCATCGGTTGTAACAGACGAAAAAGGAGAAGCAACCCTTTCTTTTTACTGCTCGGATATTTACACTAAATTTATAGGGCAGGCAGAAGGAGTAGATGGGGCAGGATTACTGGGAACACAAAAATGTGAGTTCAGGGTAACAAGAAGATGATAATTTACAGACAGAACATATGAATAAAAACAATCGACAACAAACACAGTATGTACTATGGGTGGCAATAGCCTGTATCTTTTCTGTCAGTTGTACCGATAAAGCTTTAGAAAACTCTTTGAAGCAAAGCGGTGAAAATCGTGTTGAGTTGGAGCGTGTACTTGAACACTACAAAAATGATCCCGAAAAGAAAAAAGCTGCGGAATTCCTTATCAGGAATATGAAATGGTGTCATGCAAAGAACTCTCCATTTATGGAGGAGTATTATCAACGGGTAGATAACTTGCAAAAGGATAAGAATATTTCGGCTAAAGATATGATAGCATTCTATGATTCTGTTTACAAACCGGAAAGGTTTGAAGAGATGGATATAACACTGGATCTGCAAACCATAACGTCCGACTATTTAACAGATCATATAGACAGGGCTTTTCAGGCATGGCAATTTCCCTGGGCAAAGGATCTGTCATTTGATGAATTCTGCGAATATATACTACCCCACCGTTTGGGCAACGAACCCCTCGAATCGTGGATGGAGATGTATCAGGAGCGACTTAAACCGGTAGTAGATTCGATGTATAACAGTAATATAGAAGATCTTTATAAGGTTATCAGCTGGATGTTTATAGGAAACCGCTATTATACACCGCAGTACGTTCCCTCTTTGAGACCCTCTTCTTTGTTAGAGATAAAAGCAGGCTCTTGTCCCACCTACACAGCTTTTGGAAGGTATATCTACCGGAGTATAGGGGTTCCTGTAGTTTTAGATTTTACTCCGAACTGAACAAACCATGCCATGGGGCATGAATGGATCTCAATTATAGTGGACAATAAGTGTTATCCTATTATGCCGGGCAGTCCAACCCGTTTTGGAAACCATATCAAGGGTGACTTTTATCATATATCCAAAGTTTACCGGAACACCTATGGTGATCAGGGAGGATTAATTAAAGATGAGGAGGATGTACCCCCCTTCTTCAAAAACCGCCGGATCATAGATGTTACGGATCACTATGAAGAGACTATCGATGTTATATTGCCGGAGCGCTTCGAACCGGAAAAGAGAGCACGGTATGCTTATCTCTCTGTCTTTGATCTGTATGACTGGAAAACTGTAGCTTACGGTACTCCCAAAGGAAAAGGATATATTTTTAGAGATATGACCCGCCATGCAGTATACCTGCCAGTCTATTACTCAGCAGGCAACTATTCATCGGCTTACTATCCGGTAAAAGTAGATAAAGAGGGGCAGGTTTCTTTTTTAAAACCGGATAAGAACCGGTTACAAACCGTGAGGTTGAAACGTAAATTTATGGATTTGAACCCTCAACGATGGCTCAAAGCGATCATAGGAGGATATTTTGTATTAAGTAAAGAAGAGTTATTCACACAGGCTGATACAATTTATATAGATACGATCACAGAGTGTAACTACCAGACAATTCTTCTCCATAAATCTTATCGGTATATGAAATATGTACCACCCGCGGGAACAGAAGGAAATATGGCTGAAATAGAATTGTATGATAAGAACGGGCAAAAAATTAAGCGGCAAAGTGATCGGTAATTACCGGCCTGACGATATGGATGCCATGGAAACCATGAAAAGAGCTTTTGACGAACAGGTTTTAAGTGCCTGTAAAACGAGTAGGGAACAAAAAGATGCCTGGGTAGGAGTTTATTTGGGCCGGGTGATCTCCCTTTCAAAGTTAGTTTATTTACCACGTAATGATGACAACTTTACAAAAGAAGGCGAACGGTATGAGCTTTTTTACTGGGATAAAGAGTGGGAAAGCCTGGGGCAACAGGTAGGTAGCAGGGAATTACAGTATTTAGAATATAAGAATGTCCCTGAAAACGCTTTGTTACTATTACGCAACCTGAGTAAAGGAAAAGAAGAGAGAATATTTACCTGGGAGGATGGAAAACAGGTGTGGTGGTAATAGTTGAGTGAAGCAATCATTCACCTCCGGACGTTCATAGAAAAATAGAACAGATATGAAATATAACAAACTTACTGCACTGACTTTACTGCTTTTCCTGAGTATAACCTGCAAAAAAAGAACGGAAAAGAGATGAATATGCTGGCTCAGAAATGGAATGGCAAAGAGATTTTACTTCCTGAGAGAGCTACTTTTACACGTTTATTAACCGATACAGCTATACCTGAAATTTCACAGGCCGGCATGAAAATCCTGGTGTATATGGATACTACCGATTGTATGGGTTGTAAACTACAGTTGGATGGCTGGGAAGAGTTTATGATGGAGGTAAAGGCGGCCACACAAGATACAATACCGTTTCTTTTTTTCTTTTTCCGGGTGATATGGAAGAGATGAAATATATACTCGAAAGTGAAGATTTCACTTATTCGGTTTGCCTGGATATGGACGACTGCCTGAATAAGCTCAATCATTTTTCTTCCGATATAGTGCTGCTATTGGACGAAAAGAACCACATTATTGCCACAGGAAACCCTGTTTTTGATTTACAGGTAAAGAACAACTACCTGGAAAAAATTGCGGGAAATAAAGCTCCTGAAAAGAGAAATAGCAGATGAAAAGCAACCCATACATTACCCAGTGGATAAATAGGATCATTAATATCCTGTTTACCATAGCCGTTATCGGAGTTATATATGTTTTAGTACAACTATTTTTAATCGCATCTTTCACCATACCGAGTAATTCCATGGAACCGGAATTAATGAAAGGCGACAGAATATGGGTATGGAAACCCGCTATCGGAGCCAGATTATTTAATAT
>JAJPZL010000349.1:2474-5053 GCA_021204375.1 Bacteroides sp. | reverse complement strand
GAGTGAGACAACTTAAAATCTGAATGATGGAAAAAACGAATTTATTGAGATTATACGGGCATGCCAACCCATGATCTATAAGATTTGTAATTATTATTGCGCAGATGTGGAGAACCGGAAAGATCTGTAACAGGAGATTGTGTTGCAACTCTGGCACTCCCTGGAGCGATTTGACGGACGCATTAAACTCTCTACCTGGATTTACCGCATTGCCCTTAATACAACTATTAGTTTTTACAGGCATGAAAACAAACATGGTTCTTCCCGTTACCCGATCGATGAACAGGTTATTTCACTTCCTCAGACTGATCCATCTCTTTTAGAGTATGAGGAGCGGCTCTCTTTCCTTTACCAATTCATTGAAAAGCAGAACGAACTGGAAAAAGCGCTTCTGTTACTTTATTTAGATGGGATCAGGCAGAGCGAGATTTCACAAATTATCGGTATTTCCGAAACCAATGTAGCTACCAGATTAAGTCGTCTCAAACAGAGAATCAGAAAAGAGTATGAATAAAATTAAAACTTTCAGAAGATGAAAATAGAAGATTTACAACAAGCGTGGCAGGAGTATAACGAAAAGTTACAGAAAAATCTTACTCTGAATGAAGAGTTACTCCGGCAAATGAATATAAAGAGTATACAGAAAGAGGTACAAATTCTATATTACAACGAATTTCTGGGCTTTTTTTATATCCTGTAATCTTTATTGTACTGGCTTTAATGACTATCACCCGGAGTCATGATATTCGTTTTTTATCCTGTAGTATAGTAGGGATACTTTCTTTAAGCCTTTTTGTGTGGTTTAGTATACGACGCTTCCGGTATATAAAATCCATAGATAAACCAGGGTTATCTGTTATGACCAAACAAAAAGCGCTGACATGTTTTGAAAAGGAATGACGTCGTTCCCGTATGCTTGAAATAGCACTTTTTCCACTGCTCCTTACAGGAATTCTTCCTTTTTTTATAGCTCACAAAGGAGAGGATCCATTCGGGAATCTATTCGATACCTTTAAGTTCGCCCTTTTTTGTTGTTTACTTTTTATTCCGGCCATTTTATTAATATACTATTACTATTCGCAAAAGACTAAAAACATACAGGAGTATCTAAAAAAGCTGCGTGATTTTGAAAAGGAAGCGTAATGGATGGGGTAACCACATAAAAAAACAGACGTCTCTGCCGGGTGATAAGGGAAGCTTAAAACCTGCGGAAGACGTCTGTATAACTTGTTTTTGTTGGGGCAAAGATAGCACTATCAACCAGCCGGTTAATGGAAGGGATCAAAATTTACACATCTAAATCACTCCCATAAAAGACTAAAATTTACCCCTTATAGTGCTTTTTTTTCGCTTCTTTGTAAAAACAAATCAAAACTTTGCAAACATGAAGAACGTAAAGACGTTTGCCTGCCTGGTAGCATTAACAGGCACCATCCTGCTGGCGGGATGTTCGGGCCAGCCTCAGGCCAGTGAGAACAGGTACCTGGATTATGCGGTACGGTTAACCGATTCGGAGATCAAAAGAAATCCGGAATCGTGGATATTAGACTTTTCGAAAGCACCTAAATGGAACTATTGCCACGGCCTGGAGCTACAGGCCATCCTACAGGTATACGAGGCAACAGGTACACAATCTTATTTTGATTATGCCTACTCGTACGGGGATACGATGGTATTTGAGGATGGTACTATACGTACCTACAAACTTGAAGATTACAACATAGACCGGGTCAATGCCGGCAATATTCTCTACCCGCTTTACAACCTGACCCGGGAGGAGCGGTTTGCCAAAGCGATCCGGTTGCTCCGGGAGCAGATGGCTACCCACCCGCGTACTTCGGAGGGAAGCTTCTGGCACAAAAAAGTCTATCCGCACCAGGTATGGCTGGATGGGCTCTATATGGCTACCCCCTTCCTGGCACACTATGCGAAAGAGCTTAATGAACCTGCACTTTTTGAGGATGTAGCTGTGCAGATCATTGATGTAAAAAAGCATCTTTACGATCCTCAGACAGGGCTTTATTACCACGGCTGGGACGAAGCGCGGGAGCAGAAATGGGCCGATCCCGGGACAGGGCTCTCTCCTCACTTCTGGTCGAGAAGCATCGGCTGGTATATGATGGCGATGGTGGATGTACTGGATTTTTTTCCGGCTGACCATCCGAAACGCAGCGAAATTATCTCCCAGCTGGAAGAGCTTGCAGTAGCTCTTGAAAAATTCCGAGATCCGGAAACAGGGATGTGGTACCAGGTGACCGACCAGATGGGACGGGAAGGGAATTACCTGGAATCTACCGGATCGGCCATGTTTATCTATAGCTGGATCAAAGGGGGGAGGAAGGGGTACTTAGATGCCTCGTGGGAAGAGAAAGGGCGTCAGGCTTACGATCAGTTCGTCAAACGTTTCCTCAAAGAAGAGGCCGACGGTTCACTGAGCATTACCGATTGTTGTGCGGTAGCCGGATTGGGTGGAGACCCGGTTTACCGGGACGGTAGTTATGAATATTATATTTCCGAACCAATCCGTGATAACGATCCCAAAGCCATAGGGCCGTTTATTATGACCAGTGTTATGCTAA
>JAJPZL010000349.1:0-2464 GCA_021204375.1 Bacteroides sp. | reverse complement strand
CAAATAAGGGTGAAGTACTTAACAAAACTAAAAAACAGGAGGCTACACTCAATGCCTAGCCAATAATTACTATTTTTGTTTCAACGAACAAACATATAACCTGAATAAAAGAGACTAAAAAGATACTGCGACATAAAAAGCCAGTATAACAATGTGTGAGGGCCGCCGGAAATAGTGATTATTTTCAGGCGGTCATTGTTTACAGGCCTATGGTGTTCTCATCCGGTAAAAGAGTTTAAAAAACTGCCGGTTTTTTCAAAGATATTACAATTTCTGCTATCTTTGTATACATAGAGAAGCCTTTAAATTGGAATCTCATGAAAGCTAAAACGTTAAAAACTCTCTCCAGGGAAGAGGTATATCAATTTATCAGAGAATGCCTTATTTTCCCTCCGACACCTGAAGACCGGATCTACGCAGCCGGAATCACTCCTTTCAGGCAGCCACATCATCGTTTTTCGATAGCTACCGGTAGTGTGGAACGATCGATGAACCAGCTTATTTTAAACCGATTTGCCGACCTGGGTATTTATGATCATACCAACTATCTCTACCTCGATTTTTATGAGGGAATTCCGACTTTGTACTTCCAGTACCGGGAAGAGGCAGCGAACCGGATGATCGAATTACCCGGAATGGATACCGTAGAGATCATTTATGAGATATTCAGGTATACGATCTTTTCGGATAGAGCCGGGAAAGAGTAAAGGAGTGATGTAAGGGGATCCGGCCACCCTTACAGGACTTAACATCCTGATATACAATAATCCGGCACTTCCGTGCCGGGCTGGAACCTGTAGCTGCTTCACAGCTTAAAAAATAGTCTGACAGAACCAGAGATGCCGAGTACACAAATAACGCAGGTACACGTCTATACGACCGTTAGAGTGGGAGATATGGGAGATGGTGGGAGATACAAGAAACTATCTCCCATCCTTTTAACTTTCTGGTTTACAAATCAATATGCATACTTAGTGGGAGAATAGGAGATTTTTTCTGTTTTTAATTCATAGGAAAGAGAAACTGTATCCATTAACACAATGTGTCTGGTATACTTTTTTCATTTTCTTTCCCCGTTAAGATGGTTATTACAAAAAAATAGTGAGTTTTGTAAAAGAAAACCACTAATCTAAATTTAACCGATATACGGAAAATTAAAAGAACATTTAACCGCTACACTGGCAGAGATCCAGGAAGCCGGTTTGTACAAGAACGAACGCATTATTGAAAGCCCCCAACAGGCACGGATCACAGTACAGGGAAAAGAGGTATTGAACTTCTGTGCCAATAACTACCTGAGGCTCTCGAACCATCCCCGGCTGATAAAGGCTGCTCAGGAAACCCTGGAGACACATGGCTACGGAATGTCCTCGGTGCGCTTTATTTGCGGAACACAGGATATTCACAAGGAACTGGAAGATGCCATTTCTAACTACTTTCAGACAGAAGACACCATTTTGTATGCTGCCTGTTTTGATGCTAACGGAGGGGTTTTCGAACCTTTGCTTACGGAGGAAGATGCTATTATATCCGACTCCCTGAATCATGCCTCTATCATTGACGGAGTACGTCTTTGCAAAGCTAAACGTTATAGGTATGCAAATGCTAACATGGAAGAGTTGGAAAAGTGCCTGATCCAGGCCTAGGAACAACGTTTCCGCTTAGTGGTTACCGACGGTGTGTTCTCTATGGACGGCAATGTAGCTCCTATGGATAAGATATGCGATCTAGCAGAAAAATACAATGCCCTGGTGATGGTAGATGAATCGCACTCTGCCGGTGTGGTAGGTGCTACAGGACATGGGGTGAACGAACTTTTCCATACGTACGGAAGAGTCGATATTGTAACCGGAACACTTGGAAAAGCTTTCGGAGGGGCCATGGGAGGATTTACTACCGGCCATAAAGAGATCATAGAGTTGTTGCGCCAGCGCTCCCGTCCTTATCTCTTCTCCAACTCGGTAGCACCCGCAGTGGTAGGTGCGGGTATAGAGGTTTTCCGCATGTTAAAAGAGGATAACTCCCTGCACGACCATCTGCTGGAGAATGTAACCTATTTCCGGGAGAAGATGGTAGCAGCGGGCTTTGATATAAAGCCGACCCAAAGTGCGATCTGTGCTGTTATGTTATATGATGCGCCGCTTTCCCAGAAATATGCAGCCCGCCTGCTGGATGAAGGTATCTATGTGACCGGGTTCTATTATCCGGTAGTTCCTAAAGGGGAAGCACGGATCCGGGTACAACTCTCGGCCGGGCACGAAAGAGAAGAGCTGGATCGTTGTATAGAAGCCTTCATAAAGGTTGGTAAAGAGCTGAATGTAATTCAGTAAATATATCATGGATTGCCACCGACTTCATAGTGGCTGCCTGACAACTCAAAAGCGCCTGATGTTCCCGCCGGCAACAGAGAAAATGTAAGAAAAAGGGACTTTTTAGTGAGGGGCAACAGAGTTTTTATACGCCC
>JAJPZL010000498.1:4725-5063 GCA_021204375.1 Bacteroides sp. | reverse complement strand
TACAGATCTCCTCTTACACATACGGTTAAGAAGAAGGACGGCAAATTGATCTTGGCAGGGGACTGGCAGGAGCATGAAGAAGTTCCGGGTGTGATCCGGGTGGAAACACAAACGTATATTCAGGCTCCTGACGGGAAAGTAAGTGTGGGAACGGATCAGATAACCGTTTCCGGTGCTACCACTGCTACCATCTATCTCTCTTCCGCTACTAATTTTATAAATTACAAAGATGTGAGCGCCAATGAGAGTAAACGGGCTACCGCTTATATGAAGGCTGCGGTTAAAAACCCGTATGAAAAAGCAAAGGCCGAACATATTGCTTTTTATCAGGATCAGTT
>JAJPZL010000498.1:0-4715 GCA_021204375.1 Bacteroides sp. | reverse complement strand
AAAACTGGATCTGGGAACGTCCGAAGCCGAAAAAGAGGAGACTCATCTTCGTGTAAAGAATTTCAAGAACGGGGATAATCCTTCCCTGGCTGTTCTTCTCTTCCAGTACGGCCGTTATCTGCTGATCTCCTCTTCGCAACCGGGTGGACAGGCAGCCAATCTGCAAGGTATCTGGAACAATGACCTGCTGGCCCCGTGGGACGGCAAATATACCGTTAATATCAATGCGGAGATGAACTACTGGCCGGCCGAAGTGATCAACCTGAGCGAAACCCATGAGCCTTTGTTCCGGATGGTGAAGGAGCTTTCGGAAAGCGGCCGGGCTACGGCCCGCGATATGTACGGGGCCGGTGGTTGGGTAACCCACCATAACACCGACATCTGGCGCAGTTGCGGGGTTGTAGATGGAGCCTATTGGGGAATGTGGCCCAATGGCGGGGCCTGGCTGGTACAGCATCTCTGGGAACATTATCTTTATACAGGTGATAAGGAGTTCCTGAAAGAGGCTTATCCGGCCCTGAAAGGTTCGGCCGATTTTTTTCTGGATTTCCTCGTAGAGCATCCTGTGTATAAGTGGATGGTGACTTGTCCTTCCAACTCTCCGGAACATGGGCCGGGAGCCTCCTCCATCATTGCCGGATGCACGATGGATAACCAGATCGCTTTCGATATACTTACCCGCACACGGGATGCCGCTGTAATCCTGGGTGAAGAACAGGAGTATATAGATACACTGGAAGCTATAATCAGGCGACTGCCTCCTATGCAGATCGGCAGGTACAATCAGTTGCAGGAGTGGCTGGAAGATGTGGACGATCCGCAGAACGATCATCGCTATGTCTCTCATTTGTATGGCCTTTATCCGGGTAATCAGATCTCCCCGTATGTCCATCCGCATCTGTTCCAGGCAGCTAAAAACTCGTTGATATACCGGGGGGATTTGGCTACAGGGTGGTCTATCGGCTGGAAGATAAACCTGTGGGCTCGTCTGCTGGATGGGGATCATGCCTTTAAGATCATCAAGAACATGCTGTTATTGGTAGAAGGCGGAAATATGGATGGGCGTACTTATCCGAATTTGTTTGATGCGCATCCTCCTTTCCAGATAGATGGTAATTTCGGTTATACTGCCGGTATTGCGGAGATGCTTTTACAGAGCCACGACAGTGCTGTACATTTGCTGCCTGCCCTTCCCGATGTATGGCGCAGAGGGAGTGTGAGCGGATTGGTGGCCCGTGGAGGATTTGAAGTAGACATCCAATGGGATGGCGTTCAGTTGGAAGAGGCTGCGATCACTTCCCGCTTAGGTGGAAACCTGCGCCTGCGTTCATACGTTCCGTTAAAGGGAGAGGGGTTTAAAGAGGCCAGGGGGAATAACCCAAATCCGTTGTTTGGCAGGCCGGATATTAAGGAGCCGGTAGTCTCTAAAGAACTATCCTCTCCTCAATTCCCGCTGTTGTATCAGGTGTATGAATATGATATAGATACGAAAGCGGGAAACACATATCGTTTTGTCAGGGCTTTCTAAGTAGCTGTCAGGTTTTCAACCAGTTTTTTGTGTAGTAGAACGCAAATATGAAGTGCATCCTGAAAGTGGGATTTTAAAAGTAGGGCAGTATCAAGGGTCTGTAAAAAAACGTGCCTGAAAATAATAAAGGAGAGAGAGGATACCTGATACTTGAACTGGTTAAAAAAAGTAACATAATTTTTTGAGCAGTTTTTGTTGGGAAATCTGAAAATCCCTTTTGTAGCTTTTCTGGAGGGGGTGAAATTTCTTCAAAAGTGTTTTACGGCAAAAGGAAGTTTTGTTTTGCGGCAAAACACTTTCCTCTTTTGCTGCAAAAGACAAAGGTAAATTGCTGCAAAGGAGAGTTGCTTTTGGCGGAGGTTATTTATGCTTACACATTCGATCCTCTTTTTAGCTGCCTGCTTTCCGTAGTAGTCATTTTTTATTATCTGCTGTAAAAAACAACTGAAAGTGGATAAGGGGTCAGGAGGGCTCTGTAAGAGTACAACTAATCGCTATCTACTCAATATGAGACTTTCAGCTTTATGTAAAACCCTATTCATTGGAATTCACGACCTCTGCGGGAGACTTTCCGAAATACTTTCTGAAGGCAGTGCTGAAATAGCTGGGACTGGAGAAACCACACATTTCACTAATCTCAGTAATACTGTATGTTTGCGACTTCAGTAACTCCATTGTATAGTTAAAGCGGATCATACGGATAAAATCAAGGGGTGATTGTTCCGTCAATGCTTTGAGTTTCTGGTATAACATGGAGGGACTTACGTGCATTTGAGAAGCAAATTCATCTTTGCTGAATTCAAAGTTGGACATATTTTTATGAACCACTTCAAAAGCCTTTTTTACAAATTTATCATTTAACTCATTCCCATAGATCGATTCATGCTGACTCTTCTGATTCATCAGCTTAAGAGCTCTTTTTCTTACGATCTCTCTGTTTCTGAGAATGGATCTTATGCGTTGCAGGAGCAGCGTTATATCAAAAGGTTTGGTTATGTAGTCGTCCGCTCCAAGCCTCAGCCCTTCTAATTGGGTGACTTTCTCTGATAAAGAGGTTAACAGAACAACAGGGATATGCGATGTTTCAAAGGTTGATTTGATCTTCCGGCACAGTTCAAAGCCATCCATCCGGGGCATTCTGATATCAGAAATGATCAGATCGACCGTTTCTTTCTAAATAAGTGTCTAGGCCTGGAGGCCGTCACCGGCTGTTGAAACCTAGTAGGTACCTTCCAGACTTTTCTGTAGAAATTCCTGCAGATCCGTATTGTCTTCTACAACGAGTATGTGTAGCATCTTCTCTCCGGAAGTAAAGAGAGTGGTTGAGAAGTTTCCGGTAACTTCCGGAGGTATGACGTTGGTGGTCAGGGATGCAAGGGTCTCACTGGTTTCCGGGACCTCTTTATAAGGAATGATGATCCGGAAGGAAGATTCTCTGTTCTCCTCACTATCAAATTCTACTTTTCCACCGTGCAGGGTTACATAGCTTTTCACCAGCAATAACCCGATGCCCGAACCCACGATTTTAGCGTTGGCACTGTTGTCTCCCCGATAAAACTCTTTGAATAGTTTTTACGGGCTTCGGGTGAGATGCCCGTTCCGTGATCTTTTATTTCCAGTTGCCATTGCTCTTTTTCGCATACCAGGGATATTCCGATCCTGCCTCCCGGGTGCGAATATTTGATCACATTGGATAACAGGTTATCTACTACTCTTTCGATCTTTAATTCATCCACGGCTGTAAAATAGGAATCGAGATTGGAACGGAATTCCGGTTCTATGTTTTTCTTTCCGGCGGTGGTTGCGAACATCAGGCATCGGTTGGATATGAGGGGTACGATGTCGGTCATTACCGGAAAAAGTTGCCCTTTTTTGCTGTCCACTTTTTCAAAGTCGAGTAATTGAGTGGCTACTGCGGTTAGCCGTTTCGATTGTTCCCGGGCCAGGTTCAGAAAATAGCGGGTCTTCTCCGACAACTCGGGAGCGCTTTCCATCTGCTCTACCGAGGCACTGATCAGTGTAAGCGAGGTTCGTATATCGTGCGCCATGTTGGTGAAGAAGCGTATTTTTTCTTTAGCGTGTTCCTGTTTCAGGTGATCGGAATAAATACGCAGTGAGTAGACGATCATACTGATGATCAATAGAGAAAAGAGGAAGCGGAACCACTAGGTAGCCCAAAACGGAGGAATGATCTGTATACGTATGGATCGTTCATCAATGATCCGTGAAAGGGGGCTGTCGTACATACGGATCGAAAGAGAAAAATTTCCGGCGGGAAGATTGGCATAGTTTATAGCAGGTAGAGTGGAGGGAGGGCTCCATCGGGAATCCAACCCTTCCATGATCCAGGAGAATTTGACCCCTTTGCAGGAGGTATCTACAGAGAGTAGTTCCAGTGATAATGTGTTTTGGTTGTGGTTTAGCCGGATGTGCGTCTGCCTGTCCACAGGAGTCTCTTTGATCAGTTCGGGGTTTTCCCGGATGGAGTGTCCGGATACGATGATATCCTGAAAAAAGATACGGCCTTTGTGGGAGATTTGATAGAGTTTATCGGGATTGAACAGGACAGCGCCGTTGTTCGTACCCTAGATCAGGCTTCCGTTGTTAAGCTGGGTAGAGGAGTTGATGTTGAAAGAGGAACCGAATAGGGAGAATAGGGACGAATAGGTGAGTATGGTTTCATCCGACGGATTGAGCTGGCACAGGCCGTTCTCGGTGCCGATCCAGATGTATCCGTCGGTAGCTATGATGCTGTTAATGTAATTGGAAGGCAATCCCGAATCGGTAGTAAATCGTTTTTTGTTTGATCGATGTAGTTGTACCGGATAAGGCCGCTACCTGAGGTGGCGACCCAGATGTTATTTTCTATTACAACGACATTGTGAGCGAGACAACTATCCAGCACTATTTCTGTTTTTCCGGAATTTTTGTGCAATACAGAGACTCCGTGTGAGTGGGTGGCCAGTATTTGTCCGGTGGTAAGTTCTTTGAATGAATTAACAGGTTTCAGAGGATAGGTGCAGAATTTTTTTTCCCGGGAAAAGTAACAGACCACATCCTCAACCCCTCCGATCCAGATATCGTCTTCACTATCTTTAAAAATGTCGAATATAAATTTACCCGGAGGATCTGTAGCCTGTGTCTCTCCTGAATAGTTGATACATTGTTTTCCGGTATCGGGATCCAG
>JAJPZL010000103.1 GCA_021204375.1 Bacteroides sp. | reverse complement strand
AACGAAGACTTTGTGCATTAGTTAGTTTATTGTTGATACTGGGAAGCACGGGCAACCCCGCAAATGCACAGCAAACTCCTGCTTCGCCTGCCATAAAAATTAACATAGCAGCCTCTAATACAACATTAAGATCCGTATTATCAGAATTAGAAAAGCAATCCGGATACTACTTTGTCTATGCACCGGAGGATATAAACATCAACAGGAATATTACTTTCAGTGTAAAAGATGTAGAATTCAGCAAAGCTTTAGATAAACTATGTACGGAGACCGGACTAACCTACATATTTTCCGCCAATTATGTAACCCTCAAAAAACGGGAAGAAAATGTACAGGTAGCCGGCAACAGCACACCGCAACAACAACCCGCTTCCATATTAAGAGGTATTGTCCTTGATCCGGACGGCGAACCCATTATCGGTGCATCGCTTATGGAAAAAGGAACCACCAACGGTACCATTACAGACATCGATGGGCATTTCTCCTTAAACCTTACCACCAACCAGCCGTTAGTAGTCTCTTTTATGGGGATGAAAACCAGAGAAGTTACGGTCAAAGAGAATACCACCATCGAAGTAGTCCTGCAGGAAGATGCCATCCAGATGAACGAGATCGTGATCGTTGGATATGGTACACAAAAGAAAGTCAACCTGACCGGTGCTATCGCCACTGTAAACAGTGAAAAACTGGTACAGGCACACCGCCCCAACCTTTCCAGTGCATTGACAGGTAATCTACCCGGTATACGTACCGTGCAAACCAGCGGTCGCCCGGGAGAAGACGGTGCCTCCCAACTGGATATCCGTGGTTTTGGCGAAGCCCTGGTGATCGTGGATGGCGTAGAATCCTCTTAAAAAGCCATTGACCCCAATGATATCGAGTCCATTAATGTATTGAAAGATGCCTCGGCAGCCGTTTACGGATTCAAAGGCGCCAACGGTGTCATACTCGTTACCACCAAAAGAGGGACCGAAGGCAAAGCCCGTATCAATTACGGCTTCAACTACTCATTGCAGAGCATCACAGACTATGCCGAAACCATGAGCGCGGTCGAATACATAAGTATGATCAATGAAGACAAATACAACACCGGTCTATCTCCCGTATACTCAGTAGAAGATATCCTCAAAGTCCGGAATGGCATCCACGAAACATACGCCAACACATACTGGGACGACCTGGTTTTAAAGAATTCAGCACCGATGCAAACCCATACCCTCAGTATCTCGGGAGGATCAAACAATGTAAAGTACTTTACTTCTTTCGGTTACCTCCACCAGGATGGTATTGTACGGACCAAAGACAGTTACGAACGTATGAATATCCGTTCAAACCTGAGTTTTAAGATCATAGACAACCTAACAGCAGACCTGAACCTCAGTGCCCGCCGCGAGAACCGGGACTCCCCGATCGCATTAGGGAGTGGCGGTGCCTTCGACGACCTCTTCTCCGTAGGAGTATTTAAATCCATGCGCAAAGCTCTGCCCATTTATGAACCATACGCCAACGGCAATCGTAAATACTATGGAGCCGTCCAGGGAAGCGGCCGCAATCCGCTGATCGGGCTGGACCGTAACCTCATCGGAGTAAAGCTTTCGAACTCAGACCAGTTCAACGGCCAGTTCCAGTTAAACTATGACTTCTCACAATGGGTAAAAGGATTGAGTGCCAAAGGAATGGTAAACTACGAGAAAAACTCTACACTGACCAAAGAGAATTCCAAAACATGGAGTATGCACCGGTACAATGCCACTACAGATACTTACGAAGAAGAAGTAGGTAAAACCCAGAACGAGATCAACCGATACCACGATACAAACAGCTGGTTAACCCAGCAATATGCCCTGAATTACGACAATATATTTGGTAAGCATAATGTATCCGCCCTCGCCTTGTGGGAGCTAAAAAAATACGATCGCGAATATTTCAAAACTGCCGGAGAACTCGATAACTCTATCATCCACGAGCTGGATACCGCCAGCCAGTTAAACCGCCAGATCTCCGGAAATTCGGAAGAGAAATTCTGAGCAGGTCTGGTCGGACGCGTAAATTATGCCTACGACAGTAAATACTTAGCCGAATTCAGTTTCCGGTACGACGGTTCCTACAAGTTTGCCAAGAACAAACGCTGGAATATGTTCCCCGCCGTATCCGCAGGCTGGCGTATTTCCGAAGAAAATTTCATTAAGAACAACACAGATATTTTCGACAACATCAAACTGCGTGCCTCCTACGGTATCATAGGAGATAAAGTAGATGCCAGCCCGGCCAATTACCTCGAAGGCTATAACTACCCCGGAGACCGCTTTGTATTCGGTAAAGACAATGTAGTGATCGGAGCCAATGACAAAGGTTTAATCAACCCCAATTTCACCTGGTACGAATCCCGTTTATCCAACTTCGGTATAGACCTCTCCATGTGGCAGGGAAAGCTGGGAGTAGAGTTCGATGTCTTCTACCGCAAACGTACCGGACTGAAAGCCACTTTATCCTCTACCCTGCCCACCTCTTTCGGAGCAACCTTACCCGAAATGAACCTCAACAGCGACTCGCACCGCGGTTTTGAACTGGTACTATCCTACAAGAACAGGATCGGCGAAGTATTCTATGAAGTAAAAGGAAATGTTACCTATACCCGGAAAAAGAACCTGTACAGAGAACAGGCACCCTACAGAAATGCCTATCTGAACTGGCGTAACAACGGAGAAGACAGGTGGCAGAACATCGGCTGGGGCTATAAAGCATTGGGCCAGTTCTCCAGTTACGATGAGATCCTGAGCTCCCCCATACAGGACAATCATGGGAACACCACCCTGATGCCAGGAGATATCAAACTCCAGGACTTTAACGGCGACGGTATCATTGATGAATTAGACCAGCAACCCATCAACCGCGACGGTACACCCGACCTCTTCTTCGGTATGAACCTCAATGTACAATGGAAAGGGTTCGATCTCTCCATGATGCTTCAGGGAGCCAGCAACTATACCTACGAGATCCAGTATAAAGAACCCTTCCTGCAAAAAGGATTGGGGAACGGCTACAAAATGTTCACCGACAGGTGACATCGGGTAGATCCCGAAGATATGAACAGCGAATGGATCCCGGGACGTTTTCCTGCCACCCGGATCAGCAGCGGAGCCATTTCGAACGGATATAACTCTACCTTCTGGAACCCCAATATCTGGTATCTGCGTCTTAAGAACATAGAAGTAGGATATACCTTACCCAAAACACTGACCCATAAGGCCGGTATACAGAGTCTGCGCTTTTATGTGGGTGGTTACAACTTGTTGACGTTCGCCCCCTCTTCTGTAGACGGTATGGATCCCGAAGGTTCCGCACTATTCGGAATGTATTATCTGCAAATGAAGACGATCAACTTTGGTTTTAATGTGGAATTCTAACTCAAACATCTGATTATCATGAATTATTTAAAAACATCAGCACTCACTATACTGGCAGCCTTTTCACTGGCTTCCTGTAATGACCTATTTGACATAAAACCATCTACCTATATCCCGGCAGATATTGTCTGGAACGACCCCAACGTAGTAAACTCGATCCTGGGACAGTTATACCACAACATCCAGTACGAAGAATTTAAATATGCAGAAGGATTCTTCGATTTCAACTCCGTTACCTTAGCCATCATGTTCGACGAAGCCACCACCGCCTGGGGAAGTAATTTCAGTAACAACGAACTCATGGATAAGGATATGGGTGACGACTGGTTCTATACCTACGGAGACAGCTATAAAGAGATCCGTAACTGTAACATCTTTCTCCGGTAAATAGCCCGGGCTTCCCTGGAAGAAGAGGAAGAAAAAGCCCTGGATGCAGAAGTACGCTTCATCCGTGCCATGCACTATTTCACGCTGGTGAAACGCCTGGGCGGTGTACCTTTAATTATAGAAGTACAGGAATACAACGAGAAAGAGAACCTCGAAAGCCTGCAGGTATCCCGCGACAAAGAAGAAGACATCTGAGAATTTATCCGCAAAGAGTGTTTTGAGATCGTAGAGAACCTGCCGGCCTCCAGGGAAGAAAAATTCCGGAACCGGGTAAACCGGTATACAGCCTACGCACTCGCTTCCAGAGCCTCTCTATATGCCGCCTCCATAGCCAAATACGGAAAAGTGGATAACAGTCACTTTGTAGGTGTAAGTGCAGATAAAGCCGCTTACTACTGGGAACAGGCAGCCCTTGCAGCCCGTCAGGTAATCGAATCCGGCCGGTACGAACTGGTGGGTTACAATCTCTCCACTCCCGAAGAGCGGACAGCCAGCTACCGCAGGTTCTTCCTGGAAGACGACAATAAAGAGTTTATCTGGTTCAAAGGATATGCCGAACCCAACATTATACACAACTATACCAAAATGTGCGCCCCCTACTCCTTCCGCAAAGGAGGATACGGATGTTCCGAATCCTCCAACCTGGAGTTCGTAGAAGCCTTCGAATATATCAACGATTACGACGACACCCTGAAAACCACCCATCCGAACGGGAACCTGATCGAATACGATTACTTAAATAATATTTTCAAAGACAAAGATCCCCGCTTTGCCGCCACAGTAGGATTGCCCGGCGGCAGATTCCTCGATGGCATGATCGAAGTACGCCGGGGTGTATCTAAAGGAGGCCAGATCCCCTCGATCAATGACTCTAAAGAATTTCTCCATAACATGGACGAAGAGTATACCTTAAGCGATGGAAAGAATATTAAAACCATTGGCAAGGACGGACCGTACGAAGACTGCAAACCCTCCAAGACCGGCTTCTATCTCTTAAAATTCATTGATGCAGAGCTGGCGGATTACGACAGATGCACCAACCACTGGCCCATGTTCCGCCTGGCAGAGATGTATCTCAACCTGGCCGAAGCCGAAATAGAGTCCGGGCACATAGAAGAAGCTCTTGCAGCCGTAAATAGGGTAAAGCACCGGACAGGGATCCACGAGATCACCGCAGACGAAGTAGCCAGGAACGGAGAAAGCTGGCTGAGAGATCGCATCCGCAACGAACGCCGGGTTGAATTAGCCTATGAAGCGCACCGTTTCTGGGG
>JAJPZL010000486.1 GCA_021204375.1 Bacteroides sp. | reverse complement strand
CCATTACTTAATGGAGAATAGCATATTTAGTGTAACAGAGATCTTTTTGTGGTCAGGAATCGGATTTGTGATAATTGCACTGAATCTTATGTTAGTACATAAACTTGCAGTATGGTTTGATAAAAAGATGAAAAAATGAAAGAAGAGAGTATAAAGATCAGGAGGATAGAAAAGAAGGATTATTTGGATGTAGCAACTATCTATAATTGTTATGTAGAAAATAGCAACGCTGCATTTCTGGAAAAAACCGTTGATGGGGCCTTTGTAGAGTCTTTGCACCAGGCAGCTCTTCCAAATTCATCTCTGGTTTTAGATAATGGAGAACAGGCGGTTGGTTTTTGCCTGTTAAAAAGCTTTCTCCCGATTGAAAGTTTTACCAGGACAGCAACCATTACCTATTTTATCTCTCCGGAATATACCAGGAGGGGTTTCGGGAGTTTATTTATAGATGAACTGATAAAGTATGCGAACGATCATCATATAGATAATTTTATTGCCGAAATAGCTTCGGATAATATTCAAGGCATTCATTTTCATCAAAAACAGGGGTTTGAGGTATATGGAACCTTACAGAAGGTAGGCTTCAAAAGGAATCAGGATGTTTCTATCGTATATATGCAAAAACAAAATTTGCAAAACCGGTAACTTTATCGGGACAAAGGAATTTTTCTGACCGGTATACATAATAGAATTATAGTTGCGTATGAATAATTTAGCGGATATCAGGAACCAGATCGATCAATTAGACAAAGAGCTGGTTTCTTTATTAGTGCAAAGAACAAATCTGGCTTTAGAAGCTTATAAGTGTAAACAAAAAAACACAGAATCCGTACAGGGTGCCGATCGGGTGAAGATCGTACTGGATAAAGTGAGAGCGTTAGCCCGTGAAAACGGAGAAAATGAAGAGGTTATTGCCCGTATTTACGAAGCTATTATAAAAGAACTGACGGATTTATAACTTGATCTATTAAAACAGGAGCAAGCGAAGTGAAGGGAAGGGGGAGACTGACTTGGAAGTTTATAGATTATTATATACTTCCGGTACAGTTCTGGTTGGAATAATATGTATTAATAAAGCTAGTTTAATTACCACCCCATAAAAAGGGAAGACAAAAACCTTTCTGCCTTCCCTCCACTATTCTCCAAATTGGATATAAACTTAATATCCGACAGTCTGCGCAACAATAAACTCATGATTATCATCCAGCCCCAGCAGTTCCATTAATCCGGCTTCCACGCTACCTCTTACCACCGTTTTAATACCTTCCGTAGCGCAATATAGATAAACATTTTGGGTGCAGTGTCCCGCGTCAAGGCTTGCAAAGCGTGCTCTTGTCTGGGGTACTTTCAAAAAACCATCTATCATTTCATTGCCTGTATTCTGGTATCGGGTGTAATCAGCAATAAAAACAAGATTGAGCGGAGCGGTTTTCACAGCGGGGAATCCACCTGCCAGTTCCCGGTGATCTCCTTCAATTACCGGAAGGAGTGCATGGCCCGCAGCATCATACAGGTAAATACCGTTTTCTAATAAGACATATACTTTAAGAGGATAACGAGCGAGGGCAGAAGGAGCTGTTTTTTTACCATCTTCGCGGTTACTGCCGTACGCAACCCAGAGTATTTCCGACAGATGTTTCAAAGAAAGATTCTCGGACTGAAAATCGCGGTCAGATTTGCGGTTGCTCATAGCCGTCATCAGGGCATTCCCACCGTTCAGGTTGGGTTGCTGCAATTGAATGGTTTCAAATGTTGTAAGTTCCATGGGTAAATTGTTTTAATTTATGAATTAATAATCTCAGTATACGAAAATATAGTATCCGCACGATAAGTAGAATAAGCGGCGAAGTAGCCGAGGCAGCCTCCTGTAAAATTATCTATCGGATTGGTATGGGTCCCTTCGCTCAGTCCTACGGAAAAGAGATAATCATACGTGCGCTTATCAATAGTCTGCAACTCTATTTCGATCTCATCCCCCTCATACAGTATGTAATCCCAATCGTCTTCCTTGTTATCTTTAGCCATTTTTTCGGTCATGCAGACAACATCGAGTGTGATCACCTGCCCGTCGCTCCCCCGGTCGTGGAGTACATTCCAGTAGTAATTTTCTCCGTTGCGGTATATGCGGTAGCAATAGTAATTTTCCTCATCCGGTATATCTTCAAAGGAGAAAGTCAGTATAACAAATCTTTCTCCCATTACTTTCAGCCATTGGAAATAGAACTCATCTATACGGACGCCATCGTGCATCAGGGATTCGGAGGTGAACTCCTGGTTGTCAAGAGCAACCGTAAGGGTATAATTTTCGCCGACCGTTCCTGTTAATCCGGCTGCCCGGTAATACCCGTCACTTCCGAAAGTGAGTGGATAATGAGTACCGTTCCCTGCCGTTATAGTAACTGTGGCATTACTCTGCGGTGTTGGTTCGCTCCCATTATCCATATCTCTTGTCAGGGTGATAAGAACCTCCGTTCCCTCATTGGTGACCCGGCCTTCCACCACATACAGAGGTTCCACGGAACGGTAATCAATATCGATCTCCTTTTCACAGGCAGTAAAAAAGAGAAGGAGTGCGGCTACACTAATATAAAATCTGTTTTTCATAGCAGTTAGAATTTGAAACTATAAGTGACCGAAGGAATAATACCGAACAGGGAGGTTTGTACAGCTTTGGTTCCCGAGGGTTTGCTGTCGTCATCCTCAAACGAGATAATGAAAGGATTGTAGCGGCAGTAAGCATTATACAACCCGAATGACCATTCGCGGGTATACCGTTTTTTAACTTTGGTATGGGTAGCACTGATGTCTAACCGGTGGTAATCCGGGGCACGGTAGCCGTTACGTTCGGCATAGTAATAAACCGTTTCGCCGTTAAGCACATATTTGGCACTGGGAGCTGTGAGTGCCTGCCCGGTATTGTAGACCCAGGTAGCAGCCATTTGCCAGTCCCGGGGCAATTCATACATACCCACTACGGATATATCGTGCCGGCGGTCGTTCCAGGCGGTGTACCACCGGTCGTTGTTTATTCCGGGGATCTTATTATCCGACCAGGAAAGTGTATAAGAGACCCATCCGGTAAATTCTCCTCTGTTTTTGCGGGCATACATCTCCATTCCGTAGGAACGCCATTTGCCTGCGAGAATGATCCTTTCGATCTCTATTTCGGAATTGAATGATTTACCGTCTTTATAATCCAGTACGTTGCGGATTGATTTGTAATAGCCTTCCACTGAAAATTCGTATGCCTGCTTACTGGTAAGGGCTACATACCCAAGGCTGAACTGATCGGCAGTCTGCGGCTTTACATTGTTGCTACTCATCGTATAGCGGTCCATCGGGAGGGACATGCTTTGTACCCTGAGTGCATGGATATTCTGTGAGGTCCGGCTATATCCCGCTTTGAGGCTTTGGTTCTGGTTGATGCTGTAATTCAAACTGGCCCGTGGCTCCAGTACGAGGTATGTTTTAACAAAATCACCCCGCTTATATTCCATGGTTTCAATAATATCTCCGTTTGTATCAAGCCGGTAGTAGGGTGAACCTCCGAGTGCGGAAAAGGCATTCAGTCTCAATCCGGCCGATACTGTCAGGTGGTCTGCAGCTTTCCAATCCTCGTTGATCCATAAAGAGTTCTCCCAGGCATACCGCCTTTCCTTTTCCCGGTAATTATGGAGGTCCCATTCGGCAGATTTCAGGTCATTATAGGTCGACTCAAACCCGAATTTAACCGTATGACGGTTATGAGCCGACCAGGTAAGATCTTCCCGCATCCCATATTTTCGGATATGGGTATCTATACTGTTGTGCATGTCGAGTATTTCCATGCTATTATCAGAAATATACGAGGAGAGGATCAGGGAGGTATTGGAATGGAGTTTCTCATTAAAACGGTGGTACCATCTGAGCGTGGATGCGATATTTCCCCACTTTATCAATACCAGGTCTTCGAGTCCCATATTGTCCCGTCCTATAAAGAAAGAGACGAAAAGATTGTCGTTGTCGGTAATTTTATAGTTTACCTTTGCATTGATATCGTAAAAATTCATGGTATTGTCTTTATAATCCTCCGTCAGTTTCATAAACATATCCAGGTAGCTCCGGCGGGCAGATAGAAAAAAGGAGGATTTATCCCTGACTATGGGGCCCTCTACATTTCCTTTAGCAGAGAGCAGGCCGACACTCCCGTTAAACTTATAATTCTGCATATTCCCCGTTTTGGTATGGATATCAAATACAGAAGAAACAGCGCCTCCGAACTGAGCGGGGATCTGGCCTTTATACAGGGAGGCATTGGTCAGTGCGTCATCGTTGAAAGTGGAAAAAATACCCATCAGGTGTCCGGCATTATAGATGGTGGCGTCACCCAGTACGATAAGATTTTGTACGGCTGTTCCGCCTCTCACCTGGAAACCGCTCGAACCGTCTCCTTCAGATTTGACTCCCGGCAGTAGTTGCAGTGACCGTATAATATCCCGTTCTCCCAATAGGGAAGGGATCTTAGCCATTTCCGCGATCTCGATCTTTTCCACGCCGATCAGTACATTATCCAATCTCTCCCGGGCCGATCTGGAACTTACTACCACTTCTTCAAGGAGCTGACTCCCTTCGGTCATAGTGATGTTCAACTCTTTACCGGAGTGTATATCTATCTCTATCTCGAGAGTTTCATACCCCATAAAAGAGAAGATAAGTGTTTTTGTTCCTTCCGGAACATGAATAAAAAAACGTCCTTCCGGATCCGTACTTACACCATTGGTAGAAAATTCCTTGTTGGAAACCGTTACACCCGGCATGGGTTTACGATCCGTTCCATCCGTAACTTTTCCTTTTACCGGATACTCTCTCTGCGCCATACAGGGAATAACCGGGAGCAACATTGAAAGTAATATTAGTATTTTGTTCATAATCATGTTTATAGTTTCCTGGCCGTTTAGCCATTTCGGTTGTACGGACTTTTGCATATCTTTTCTCCGTAAATTCATTCTCGGCTGTTTCCGGAATAAGCTGCTGGTTATGTATAAAGATCCTGCAATAACTTACGGCAAAGATATATTTTTCATTTAACAGACTTATTAAA
>JAJPZL010000459.1 GCA_021204375.1 Bacteroides sp. | reverse complement strand
CTAATGAACCGTGCAGCCGATAACATCCGTATCCTGGCTGCATCCATGGTGGAAAAAGCTAAATCCGGACATCCCGGAGGAGCAATGGGGGGAGCAGATTTTATCAATGTACTCTACTCTGAATACCTGGAATATGATCCCGAAAATCCTACCTGGGAAGGACGCGACCGCTTCTTCCTGGATCCGGGCCACATGTCTCCGATGCTCTACTCCGTACTGGCACTAACCGGCAAATATACACTGGACGAACTGGCTCAGTTCCGTCAATGGGGAAGCCCTACACCGGGACATCCCGAAGTAGATGTAAAACGGGGCGTGGAAAACACCTCCGGCCCGCTGGGTCAGGGACATACTTTTGCCATAGGTGCAGCCATCGCAGCCAAGTTCCTGCATGCACGGTTCGGTGAAGTTATGGATCAGACGATCTATTCTTATATCTCCGACGGAGGTATCCAGGAGGAGATCTCACAGGGAGCCGGACGTATTGCCGGATACCTGGGGCTCAACAATCTGATCATGTTCTACGATTCTAATGATATTCAGCTATCTACACAGACCGGTGCGGTGACCAGTGAAGATGTAGAGATGAAATACAAGGCCTGGAACTGGCGGGTGATCACCATCAACGGGAACAACCCGGATGAGATCCGTAATGCACTGACAGAAGCCAAAGCCGAACAGGGCCACCCGACTCTTATTATTGGTAAAACAGTGATGGGTAAAGGGGCACTCAAAGCTGATGGTTCAAGTTACGAACGCAATACAGTAACTCATGGTGCACCGCTGGGAGGAGATGCCTATAAAAACTCCATCAAGAACCTGGGAGGCGATCCGGAGAATCCATTCCAAATATTCCCCGAAACAGCAGAGCTCTATGCCAAACGCAAAGAAGAACTGAAAAAGATCGTAGCTGCCCGGCAGGAAGCTAAAGCTAAATGGACAGAGGCTAATCCTGAGCTGGCTGCCAAACTGGAGAAATTCTTCTCGGGTGCGGCACCGGAAGTGGATTGGACCGCTATCCAGCAGAAAGCCAATGATGCTACCCGCAATGCTTCGGCCACTGTACTGGGTGCACTGGCTACACAGGTAGAGAATATGATCTGTGCCTCTGCCGACCTGTCAAACTCGGATAAAACGGATGGGTTCCTGAAAAAGACTCATGCGTTTGAACCGGGAGACTTCAGTGGAGCTTTCTTCCAGGCGGGTGTATCCGAATTATCCATGGCCTGTATCTGTATCGGTATGGCTCTTCACGGAGGGGTGATCCCTGCCTGCGGGACCTTCTTTGTATTCTCGGATTACATGAAACCTGCGGTACGTATGGCTGCCCTGATGGAACTTCCGGTGAAGTTCATCTGGACCCACGATGCGTTCCGTGTAGGGGAAGATGGCCCGACCCACGAGCCGGTAGAGCAGGAAGCTCAGATCCGCCTGATGGAAAAACTGAAAAACCACAAGGGACACAACTCCATGCTGGTGCTTCGTCCGGCTGATGCTAAGGAGACAACTGTAGCCTGGCAGATGGCGATGGAGAATACCCATACTCCTACCGGATTGATCTTCTCCCGTCAGAATATCAAAGATCTGCCGGAAGGAACGGATTATTGCCAGGCCAACAAAGGAGCCTATATCGTAGCGGGTTCGGATGAAAACCCGGATGTAGTACTGGTTGCTTCTGGTTCTGAAGTGGCTACCCTGGTAGCAGGGGCTGAACTTCTTCGCAAAGAGGGGATCAAACTTCGGATTGTTTCTGCTCCTTCGGAAGGGTTGTTCCGCAGCCAGCCTAAAGAGTATCAGGAATCGGTTATTCCTCCGGCAGCTAAAGTATTCGGACTTACTGCCGGACTTCCTGTGAACCTTCAGGGCCTGGTAGGATGCCACAGTAAAGTATTTGGTCTGGAATCATTCGGATTCTCTGCCCCTTATACCGTACTGGATGAGAAACTTGGCTTCACAGCAGAAAATGTTTATAACCAGGTAAAAGCGATGCTTTAAACCGGTTAAAACTCAAATAGTTGTAAGAAGATGCTCTTAAACGGACATCTTCTTTGTTTTTGTCACTATATACATTGATAATAGGTATGGAAATTATCAGAATGACCGGCACGGAAGATATCCGTTATCCGGAATTTGCCTCTTTATATAAAACAAGTTTTCCTGTTTTTGAGCAACGCACAGAGGAACAGCAGCAAATAGCTTTCAGACAGAATAATTATCACCTGGATCTTTATTACGAAGAAGATACATTTATCGGCTTCCTAGGTTACTGGGAGTTCGATACGTATATTTATATTAAGCATTTTGCGATTCATTCTACTCTCCGTGGCAAGGGACAAGGAAGCCGGATCCTGGAAAGTTTTATTGCCGGACAGGAAAAGATCATCCTGCTGGAGATTGATCCGTTAGTGGATGAAGTATCAGAAGCCCGTTTCCGGTTCTATCAAAAGTGTGGTTTTTACCGGAACGATCATACGCATACTCATCCACCGTACCGGGATGGGTACCAGGCACACCCTCTTCTTGTCCTTACTACCCAAAGGAAAATTACCGGGCAGGAATATAAAGAGTTCGGGAAGGACCTGGAGCAGGTGATCATGAAAAAATAGTTGGGCAGAGAGGAGGTATACCGGTTTTTAGTTAAGAATTGTCCTTATTTCACAAAAAAAGATATTGCGCACAAAAAAATCCCTTTTTATAGCACAAACTTCGATTAAAAGTTGTTTCTTTGTACCTATAAGCAACAAGTTTACAACTGCTTCTGACTCTTTCATGTATTTCACCGGCCTTTGGCTAAGATTTCATTGCTGATCAAGAGCTTCCGGAACTTTTTTGCTGTATTATTAATTTTTTATTTTTTTAGTTTATGAATATGTATATTGGAAACCTTAACTACAATGTTAAGGAATCAGACCTGAGAGAAGTAATGGAAGAATACGGAACAGTAGAGTCAGTTAAACTGATCACAGACCATGGAACAAGAAGATCTAAAGGATTCGCTTTCGTTGAAATGCCTGATGCAGCTGAAGCAAAAAATGCAATCAAAGAACTCAACGGTGCAGAATATGCCGGTCGTCCTATGGTAGTAAAAGAAGCTATTCCAAGAAATTAAGCAATACACCCTATTACTTGTCAAAAAAGGATATCCGTTTCGGATATCCTTTTTTGTATATCAGGAAACCATTACTTCAATATCATATCCTATAAAAAGTCCTGTTTCCATGATACCGGTAATGGATTTCAGCTTTACCTCCATATTCTCAGGAATATGATCAAACCAGGCATCCAGAATAAAGTTCCCATTTTCCGTAATAACCGGGCCGTCTTTTCCTCCGGCAGGGCGTAGCTCTACTTTGACAGCTCCGTATTCCCGAAGCTTTTGTTCCACATATACAACAGCACCGGGAAAGACCTCTACCGGAACGGGAAATCTGGAACCTAATCGCTCTACCATCTTTGATCCGTCCACTATGATATAGACTTTCGGGGCAGAAAGAATAAGAAGTTTCTCTTTGAACATAGCTCCTCCACGCCCCTTGATCAGGCTTCCCGCAGGGTCTACTTCATCTGCTCCGTCAAAGGCCCAGTCGGGCCTGTACTCCATTAAGCTGGTCAGTGGTATGTTTAGTTTACTACAGGTCATTGCTATCTCCAGCGAGGTGGGAATACCCCGGATAGAGAGTTTCTCCTGCTTTACCCGCTCGGCAATGGCTAAAAGTGCCAGGTAAGAGGTAGAGCCTGATCCGATACCGATCACCTCTCCATCTTTTACCTTTTCAGCAATCTGCCGGGCGACCTTCTCTTTTTTTTCCCGGTTCTTAATATCGCCGGTCCAGTTCAAACGATCCAAAATAGTATCTGTCCACTTCATGGTCTTATCGTATATCCGATTCATATAAATAGAGCTCCTTCATGCGGTCCGTATCTACCTTCAATACACGTTCGAGATAATTACCGACTGTATAAAACTCTTTCTTGATCTGATCAATACCAGCCTGCAGGTAGTGCGGCTGCACTGTAAGCAAAGGTTCCAGAGAAGGGAGAATGGTCATTAGCTGTCCATACTTAGGAGCCAGATACGTATTGGAGGCAAGGTAGTCTTCCATAATTACCTTCTCCTCTACTCCCAGTGAAGAGAGAAAGAGATAAGCCCCTATACCTGTGCAGTCCTTTCCGGCTGTGTAATGAAAGACCAGCGGAACCTTGGATGGTTCCTGTAATATCCGAAAGAACTCTTTGTACCGGGCCACGAAAGCCGTATCCATAACCAACTGTTCATTGATAACAGCCATTATGCTATCCGACTCACTGGCTGTAAGGCTGGATATGTCTTCCGTAATCCTTCCCTGGAGATTTCCAGGGGTGATCGATAATTTATAATGATGCTCCACGGAGGCCGGTTTACGGTCAGGCCCCGCTTCCATCTCCTGTTCGGAGCGGAAATCAACGACTGAGATCAAAGGAAGCTGATCCAGATAGGAAAGATCCTCATCCGTGAGATGGTTCAGTTCATCCGACCGGAATACCTTTCCCCATTTTACATACCGGCCCTCTGTGGTACGGAAACCTCCCAGGTCCCGGAAATTAAAGCCTCCCTTCAGGGGAAGATGCCTTTCAGCCAGGATCCCGCTTCCACGGGTTGTATGGAGTTGAAAATAATACCTTCTCTCCGGTGGTATATCTATTTTATACCTTCCCTCCCGGTCTCCCCGGGCTATCTCTTTATCCGGATCGATCTTATCCACGGAGGTACCGGCATAAAGCTGCCACTCTACCGGCTCTTTTATTACCAGCATCATCTCTCCGGTGGTACTATCTCTTACTATTTCTGCCAGTGTATGGATATCTTCTCCGGAGTAGCCAGGCTGCCGGCTACCGGTACACGAACTGTTTCCTATCATTGCCATAACTAAAACATATACTGTTAATCCGTGAAAATTACTCATTTTTTCCATATCCTCCTCTTTAAAAGAGTAAAAAAACAACTTCCGGTACGTTGACAGATACCAGGAGGGCTCTTTTATGACCTAAAAACATTTATACAAAAGAAAATGATCGGCAGGAATCATTTTTTTATTTACTTTGTATA
>JAJPZL010000295.1 GCA_021204375.1 Bacteroides sp. | reverse complement strand
ATATTATAGTTATAATGTGGAAGTTGCCGGGTAATAGTGGGGAAAATAAAGGGAGTTCTTTTTCCTGTCAGGCCCTGTCTGCTTCCTGGTTGTTATACAAATGTAGGGGGAAAGGCCTTCCTGTTTTATGAAAATGGTACGATAAAATAGGGAATTCGTACAGTATATCCGGCCTGAAATACCTCATCTTGTTAAAGTTACTGAAAGGTAGTGGAAGTTAGGAACAGATTGATTAATTTAGAGAGCAGGAAACGAGAGATATTCTACAGATTTATACCTTATAATAACTATTCCCTGGTTTTCCGGAGATAGATAACCGAATGAAGTGAAAGATCGTATAGAAGCCTGTTATAAACATTTGTGCGGATATAAGATAGAATAAAATTTGTATATAGAAGTTATCCCCTAACATTCTTTAGTGTTTTTGACCTATGTTAAAGCAAGCCGTAAAAGCTATATTGTAACTATATATAGCGTATGGTATGCCTGCGAATTTAAATGAATGGTAGCCTTATGAAAACCTCACCTCTCTACAGCACCGGGAAAGCTGTTATTGTCAGCGATCTTTTTCGTGTTGCTGCCTGTTTATTTTTTCTATTTGTTCTTCCGCTTCAGGCCGGTAATATTCTCTTTGACCATATTGACATGCGTTCCGGACTTTCGAACCCTACTGTCAACGCTATCTATCAGGATGAGAATGATGTGGTATAGATCGGTATACGGGACGGACTCAACCGCTATACACATGGTCGTATCGAAGTCTTCCGTCCTGAATTTACCGATCCGGAGGGTTTGTTCGGGAATCATATCCAGTCAGTTTGTGGCGACGGACAGGGTAAACTCTATCTGCAATGCCTCTGGGGGTTAGTGGAATATGATCAACGCACCCAACGTTTCCGGCGTATTGCGACACAGGATATTGTATCTGTCTCCTACGGTACGGATCGTCTGTGGGTGTGCTCAGCACATACTCTCTATACCTACGATCCGGAGCAGAAAAGATTGGATAAGTATCATGAATTCGGCCTGGGGGAGAGACTAACGTGTATACAAGAGTCAGCAGAGAGGCTCTATATAAGCACACGTGATGGACTTTTCCGTATGTCGGGGCGGCAGGTAAAAGATCGTATCCTGGCTGGTATGGAGGTCATTTGCCTATATGCAGATTCCCGCGGGGATGTCTGGGTAGGAACAGTAGCGCATGGTCTGTACCGGATCGAAAGTTCGGAACGGATCATCCACTATGAACAGGATCCTGATGATCCGGCTTCTTTAGGCAACAACTATATCCGGGCCATCTGCGAAGACAACCAGGGGGATTTCTGGATTGGTACGGCTGAAGGGCTTAACCGGCTTGATCTCGCTACAGGGAAATTTTCCCGGTATACCCATTCCGAAACAGATCCCAACAGCCTGGGTGACTCATCGGTCTGGAGTCTGATGAAAGACCGGCAGGGGGCCCTCTGGATCGGTACCTTTTATGGAGGCATCGACCGGTTTAATCCCGGATATGCATTTGCTTCCTACTACCGGGTAGCAGAGGGAAAGTTAAGTTTTCCGGTAGTGAGTCGGGTGATTGAACAGGGAGAGCGTCTCTGGATCGCTACGGACGGCGGAGGGCTCAATTGCCTCGATCGGAATACACAAACATTCACCTGTTACCGGAAGGGAAGTGCTCGTCATACCCTTTCGTCGGATATTATCAAGGCGATGTGGCTTGACGAGACAGGTCGTTATCTCTGGCTGGGGACTCATCTGGGGGGCTCTGCCGGTTGGAGATTGCTACCGGTCGGGTACAACGCTATATGTTTCCGGAAGAGCTGGGACCGGGAAGTAACGACATCCGAAGTGTGGAATATCATAATGGTATATTCTATCTGGGTACTAAAAATTCCGTTCTGGTCTTTAATCCCGATACCGGAGAGGCGACCCCCTGATCGACGGATTCCTTTCGGAGAGCAAGCAGATCTGGAATATGTTGATTGATTCTCACCAGCGCCTCTGGTTCTCTACCTCTTTTGCTGTCTTCCGGTATGACTTGCAGAGGGACGAACTGCGCCGGTATAACTACGACCGGGCATTCTGGGGAGAGATCGGGGATAACTATCAGAACTGTTTCCTGGAAGATAGCCGGGGAGAGATCTGGTTGGGGTCGGCAGGGAGCAGACTGTTCCGTTACCTGCCTGAGCAGGACTCCTTCGAAGTGATACATACACGGAACAGTGGTATTATAGGTGACTATATCGTAGACCTGGCAGAGTCGCCGGAGGGTTACTTGCTGGTAGCTACCAACCGTGGGTTTTCACGATTTGACACGCAGGAAAGAGTCTTTCGCAACTATCCGGTGCAGGATATATCACCCCTGTCGGCGATCAATGAGCGCGGGTTAAGTACCACCTCCCACGGAGAGATTGTAATGGGTGGGTTCAATGGTATGGCCATTCTCCGGGAGAAAGAACTGGAATTTGTTCGTCCCGATTTTCGTATCCACTTTACCGGACTATGGGTCAATAACCACCCTGTGTACCAGGATGACGAGACAGGTATTCTCCGTGAATCCCTGCTTTATACTCCGGAGATCCGGCTCGGGCACCGCCATACGACCGTGTCCGTAGAGTATTCAGTAAGCAATTATGTGCGCCTGCTGCGTGAACCGGTAGAGTACCGGCTAGAAGGATTCGATTCGGACTGGATCGCTGCTTCGGAAGGGAACCGTATCACCTATACCAATCTGCGTCCGGGTAGTTATATCATTCATCTCCGTAGTCCTGACGAACAGGTCGGGAAGTCGTTGCGTATAGTGGTTCGTTCACCGTTCTATGCCACATGGGTGGCATGGGTATGCTATATGATATTATTTTCTCACTGAGTATCTATGTGGCACGCAACTACATCCTGAAGGTAAAACTGAAAACCTCTCTGCAATATGCCCATAAAGAGAAAGAGCGTATTGAAGAGCTGAACCAGAATAAACTACGTTTTTTCACCAATGTATCCCATGAGTTGCGGACACCGGTCACACTTATCCTGAGTCAGGTAGAGTTGATGAACGATAGTAAGGAGTTACCGCGTACCATGCGCAACCGGCTTACGGTAGTGATCCGGAATGTGCGCAAGATGCAGCAGCTTCTCAATGAGATCCTGGATTTCCGCAAGCAGGAACAGGGATTTCTCATACCTAAGGTACAACACCTGGATCCCACTGTTTTCCTGCTGGAGATCTGCCGGTCGTTCAGTGAGTATGCTGAGGCCCGGTATACTGAACTCCGCCTTGAACTGGGAGAAAAGCCTATAGAACTATGGTTTGATCCTGCGCTGATGGAGAAGGTGGTTTACAATCTGCTCTCCAATGCATTTAAATTCACGCCGGAGGGTGGACGGGTAACAGTAGCCCTGCACAAACGGGCTACTACCGTAGAACTCATAGTAACCGATACGGAGATCGGTATCCCGGCAGACAAGCAACCCTACATCTTTGAGAGGTTTTATCAGGTAGATCACAACCGGCACCACCGGGGTACCGGTATCGGGCTCTCCCTGGCTAAAGGGATTGTAGAGGCACATTGCGGAGCGATCAGTCTCTGTAGCCGGGAGGGTGAGGGAAGTGAATTCCGGGTTTCCCTGCTACAGGGAGCGGCCCATTTCGATACGGTAAGTTATACGACCGGTACGGATAGTTATCAGCTCTCTTATGAAGAGGAACAGGAGCCGGTTGGAGAAGAAGAATTTCTTAAAGAAGCTATTCCGGCAATTACCGGTAGCCTTTCCGGAGAGCGTCCCGGCATCCTGATCGTAGAGGATAATGCAGAGTTGCTTCAGACACTGGAGGCTCTTTTCAGGCCGATCTATAAGGTATCTCTGGCGTCCACGGGTGAAGAGGAGATTATCCTGGCAGAGAAGGAACAGCCGGATATTATATTGAGTGATGTGATGATGCCAGGTATATCCGGTGTAGAGCTTTGCCGCCGGATCAAGAACAACCTGAGCACTGCCCATATCCCTGTGGTTCTGCTTACGGCACGGGCAGCCATCGAACATACACTCGAAGGTTTTAAGACGGGGGCAGACGACTATATTATCAAACCCTTTCATAACAAGTTGCTGATGGCCCGGTACAACAATCTAGTCAATAACCGGAGGGCTTTACAGGCCATGTTCAGTCGCAACACGGATATGAAGACGGATATGCTGGCAGTGAATGTATTGGATCAGGAATTGCTGGACCGGGCTGTCCGGCTCGTGGAAGAAAATCTTACTAACCCACAGTTCGATATGGTGCGTTTCGCAGAGCTGATGAATATGGGGCGCACCACTCTTTTTGCCAAATTAAAAGGGATAGCAGGACAGACTCCCAACGAATTTATCATGAGTATCCGACTCAAAAAGGGAATCCATCTGTTTCGCAATCATCCCGAACTGAACGTGACCGATATCGCTTTCCGGATCGGATTCAACGATACTGCTTATTTTGTAAAGTGTTTCAGGAGCACCTATGGACAGACACCATTGCAGTATCGGAAAGAAAAGAAGAAGTAGGATCGGGAAGATTGAAGGCACTGTTACGAGAAATATAACCCTGAAAAATGATATACTTTTGTAATAATAAATAATCGATGCAGAATTCAATTTTGTTTTGCTGCAAAAGACTTTTAAAGGAGCCATACCCGATTCAGAAGAGCTACGGAAAGGGTTTGTCGGGTTTCCAGCAAAAAACGCTAAAACAACATGTTGGTTTTTTTAACTATCCGGAACGGTAAGTCCCTAATTTCTCTTTTATTCTTTTTATGTCTGTTTTTTTTGCAATGTATAGACGCAAATATGTACTGGTGTCCGGTTAACTCAATTAAGATTTTTGGAACTATCAAAATGACATTATTCCTTGTACAAACCCATAGGGTTTAATATGAATAACCCCAGGTGAAGCGAACGGGGGTGGAAGGCTTTTTCTCTGACCCAACCCCAGAGGGGTTGAATGCACACATGCTTTATTATATGTAATAGGGCCTACATTTACCCTGTTTTTATGCCCGATAAATAATTCAACCCGCTTCGGGATTAAGGATGAAGATATACTTGCTACTCCCGGTCG
>JAJPZL010000451.1 GCA_021204375.1 Bacteroides sp. | reverse complement strand
ATACAACAAAATCAATAAACCCAATTAAAATGACAAAGAGAATAAGATTCACTAAAATGCATGGAGCCGGTAACGATTATATCTATATAGATACATCGAAATATCCGGTTGGTGAACCTGAAAAATTGTCAACCGAGTGGAGCAAATACCATACAGGAATTGGAAGTGACGGACTAGTGCTGATCGGACCGTCGGAAAAAGCAGATTTCAGTATGCATATTTATAATGCAGATGGTTCAGAGGCCATGATGTGTGGGAATGCAACCCGTTGCATCGGTAAATATGTATACGACTACGGATTGACAGATAAAACAGAGGTATCTCTGGAAACACTCTCCGGAATTAAACATCTTACTCTCCATATAAAAGAGGGTAAAGTAGCAGAGGTTACCACCGAAATGGGAGAACCTGCGCCGGAACTGGTAAATTTTGCAGGTAACGGTAAAGAGGAGATGATCAGGCAGCCGATCACTGTAGATGGAGAAACGTATATAGCAACCGCTATCTCTATGGGGAATCCCCATTTAGTGATCTTTGTGGAAGATATTTCACAGGTAGAACTGGAAAAGACCGGTCCCAAACTGGAAAACCATCCTTTTTTCCCGGACCGGATCAATATAGAATTTGCCCAGGTACTCAGCGATAAAAAGATCCGGATGCGGGTATGGGAACGGGGATCGGGAATTACCATGGCCTGCGGAACCGGAGCCTGTGCAACGGCAGTAGCCGGAAAACTTCTGGGAAAAACAGAAGCGGTCTCAGAAATAGTAATGGATGGGGGAACCCTTACCATTAACTGGGACCAGACCACCAATAAAGTATTAATGACAGGCCCTGCAGCCACCGTTTTCGACGGAGAAATTGATCTGTAAAAACAAACCATACAACAAACTTAAAGCAATAGAGAAATGGCACTTGTAAATGAGCATTTTTTAAAACTCCCGGGAAGTTACCTCTTCTCGGACATAGCAAAAAAAGTAAATACATTCAAAGTAACTCATCCGGGCAAAGACCTGATCCGTCTGGGGATCGGGGATGTAACCCAGCCACTGACTCCTGCGGTGATCAAAGCCATGCATGTCGCAGTAGATGAGATGACCTCCAAAGATACATTCCGGGGATACGGACCTGAACAGGGATATGATTTCCTGATCGACGAAGTGATCAAACACGATTTTGCATCCCGCGGTATCCAGCTGGAACGCAGTGAAGTTTTTATCAGTGACGGGGCCAAAAGCGATACCGGTAACATCGGCGATATTCTCCGACACGATAATACGATCGGAGTAACCGATCCTATCTATCCGGTTTATATTGATAGCAATGTTATGGGTGGCCGTTCGGGAGAGTTACAGGAAGATGGTAAATGGAGTAATGTAGTATATATACCATGTATAAGTGAAAATGATTTCATTCCGCAGATTCCGGAAAAACGGATTGATATTTTATATCTCTGTTATCCGAACAATCCGACAGGAACTACCCTGAGCAAAGCGGAACTGAAAAAATGGGTAAATTATGCACTGGCAAACGATACCTTGATCCTGTTCGATGCGGCTTACGAAGCCTATATACAGGATCCGGAGATCCCCCACTCCATCTATGAAATTAAAGGCGCACGCAAGTGTGCCATTGAGTTTAAAAGTTTTTCAAAAACAGCCGGCTTTACAGGTATACGCTGCGGATATACAATAGTCCCTAAAGAAGTGACCGCAGCGACCCTGTCCGGCGAAAGGGTTTCACTCAATAAATTGTGGAACCGGCGGCAGAGTACTAAATTCAACGGTACATCCTACATTACCCAGCGGGCTGCCCAGGCAGTTTACTCGCCGGAAGGACAAAAAGAGATCAAAGAGATCATTGATTATTATATGACCAATGCCCGGATCATGAAAGAGGGGCTGGAGTCGATAGGGCTACAGGTTTACGGAGGGGATAACGCTCCTTACCTCTGGGTAAAAACACTCGATGGTCTCTCTTCCTGGAAGTTCTTTGACCAGCTGCTTTACGAAGCCAATGTGGTGGGAACACCGGGTGTAGGGTTCGGTCCGAGCGGCGAAGGATACCTCCGCCTGACAGCTTTCGGGAACAGGGAAGATTGCCTGGAAGCCATGAAGCGGATCAAAAAATGGATTTGATATAGTTATAGCGCGCTACTATATATAAACTTTAAAAAATAATAGGTATGAAGTCAAACAAGCACTTTACACTTGTATTCTGTATCACTAACCCCTGCGGGGGAAAACATTCGCAACAAAACAGATAAGGAACCTTCAGAAGTAAGGTCGGGTAAAGTTCACTATTAGTTTCTAAATTAAACAAGGTAAAAATGAAAACGATGTTTAAAAATTACGTTTGTATTGTAGTAGCAATATTAATAATAGCACCCGCGCTTCGGGCGCAGGATAAATTTGAAGTGTCCGTAGGAGCTGATCTGGTAAGCGGTTACATCTGGCGTGGTCAGGACCTGGGAGGTGTAAGTATCCAGCCTGAGATCTCTATAGCACGGGCAGGCTTCTCCCTTACAGCATATGGATCGGTAGGATTTGAAAGCAAAGATGACAAAGAGCTCGATTTTACCTTAGGATATGAATACGGAGGCTTCTCCATTGCAGTAACCGATTACTGGTTCGATTCACAAAAGTATTTTACTTATGCAGCACACAGAACAGCGCATATTTACGAAGCAACCATCGGTTATGATTTCGGTCCTGTAGCACTTTGGTGGAATACTAATTTTGCCGGAGATGATTATACCAAGGAGAATGGTAAACGGGCTTATTCCAGTTATTTCGAAATAGCTGCTCCATTTACAATCGGAGGTGTTGACTTCCTGGCCGAACTGGGTATGACCCCGTGGGAAGGAGCCTACTCCGATAAATTCAATGTAGTAAATATTAGTGTAGGAGCCGCCAAAGAGATAAAAATAACAGATACTTTCACTATACCGGCGTTTGCCAAAGTAACCTTCAATCCAAATACGGAAGGCGCTTACTTTGTATTCGGCGTAAATTTCTGATCAACAGAGTTCAAACATAACATACGGGTATTGGTCAATGTAAGAAGATTGTAAAGGATATATACAATATAAGAGGTGTACAGAGGGAATCAGGTAGTTAGAGTTTATTGATTTTATTGGTTTGTTGTATGGTAACCTGCTATGGCTGCCTGCCCCCTCTGTACCTTTTTAAAAAATAACTTTCAAATATTAAGGCAATGAAAAAGATTGAAGCTATCATACGAAAGACAAAGTTTAAAGAAGTAAAAGATGCTCTTCTTGAAGCTGATATTGAATGGTTCTCTTATTATGATGTAAGAGGTGTCGGTAAATCGCGTCAGGCACGTATCTATCGTGGTGTAGTATATGATACCAGTTATATAGAAAGAATTCTTGTTTCCATTGTAGTACGGAATAAAAATGCTGAGAAAACCGTGCAGGCTATTGTAGAAGCCGCACAGACCGGTGAGATCGGCGACGGACGCATCTTTGTGATCCCGATAGAAGATGCCATCCGCATCCGTACAGGCGAAAGAGGTGATATTGCCCTTTACAACGCCGAACAAGAGAAATAACCCGGATTCTTTCCTGTTTAACTTTATTAAAAATTTCGATTATGGATAAATATAGAAAACGCAGCAGAAAGCTGTGTATAGCCACCCTTATAGTCACTTTTATCTGTTTTGTAACAAACGTAATAGCTCAGGATGCAGCATCTATAGAGGCCTATACTGCAACTACTGAAGTAGTTAGTGAAGCATCCCTTCCCTCTACGGTAGGTGACCTGGTTCTGGGACTCAATACTGTATGGATGTTACTGGCCGCTATGCTAGTATTCTTTATGCAGTCTGGTTTCGCCCTGGTAGAGGCAGGTTTTACACGGGTAAAGAACACTGCCAACATTTTGATGAAGAACCTGGTAGACTTTACCTTTGGTTCACTGCTATACTGGTTTATCGGATTCGGGCTCATGTTTGGTGTAGGAAGCTTTGTAGGAATGCCTCACTTCTTTGATCTTTCCTTCTTTGACAGCGAACTTCCGGTAGAGGGATTCTTAGTATTCCAGACCGTATTCTGTGCTACTGCTGCCACGATCGTATCGGGTGCTATGGCCGAACGTACTAAATTCTTTGTTTACCTGATCTATTCCCTGGCTATCTGTGCACTGATCTATCCGATCTCAGGCCACTGGACATGGGGTGGCGGCTGGTTGATGAACGAAGAGGGCAGCAGTTTTATGATGAGAACGTTCGGTACTGTATTCCATGACTTCGCAGGTTCAACCATTGTACACTCCGTAGGTGGTTGGTTAGCACTAGTAGGTACTGCCATTCTCGGTCCCCGTATCGGTAAATATGGAAAAGATGGAAAATCAAGAGCGATCCCGGGACACAACCTTACCCTGGCTTGTCTGGGTGTATTTATCCTCTGGTTCGGATGGTTCGGATTCAACCCGGGCTCACAGCTGGCAGCTGCCGGCGAAGAAGACCGCTTTGCTATTTCCCATGTTTTCCTGACCACAAACCTTTCAGCCTGTGCCGGTGGTTTCTTTGCCCTGGTAGTAAGCTGGTTTAAATATGGTAAACCCTCCCTGTCACTGACCTTGAACGGTGTGTTGGCCGGATTGGTAGGCATCACAGCCGGTTGCGACCTGGTCTCTCCCGCAGGAGCTGCTATTATCGGTGCGATCTCAGGTATTGTAATGATCTACTCAGTAGATTTCATTGATAAAGTCCTTAAAATTGACGATCCTGTAGGTGCATCTTCCGTACACGGTGTATGCGGATTCCTCGGAACAGTCCTGACAGGGCTATTAGCAACCGAAGAGGGACTCTTTTACGGTGGTGATGCCGGTTTCTTAGGTGCACAGGCATTCGGAGCGGTAATTATCGGAATATGGGCACTGGTAGCAGGTTTCATCCTCTTCAAAGGTCTGGATATGCTCTTCGGACTGAGAGTATCGAAACGTATCGAAGAAGAAGGACTCGATATCTATGAACATGGTGAATCAGCTTATAACTGATAAAAATCATACAATCCCGGAGCGGGCCTGACCGCTCCTCCGGGAATCAGAAAGAGAAAATTAATTTACCTATAT
>JAJPZL010000500.1 GCA_021204375.1 Bacteroides sp. | reverse complement strand
ATTCTATCAGTATAATTTTATTTATATTCCTGCCAGCTCTTGATCTGGATATCCTCGACGTCCATTTCGCAGAACGATTCAATGAATGCACTTGCCAGACGGGCATTGGTGATCAGCGGAATATTATGGTCAATGGCACCCCGGCGGATGCGGTAACCGTTAGTCAACTCACGCTTGGTATGGTTCTTCGGAATATTGACGATCAGGTCAAAACGATGATCGGCGATCATCTTCATGACATTGTTCTCAGCCTGGTCATTCTCATCCGGCCAGTAAACTGCCTCTGCATTGACTCCGTTATCCTGGAGAAAACGGGCGGTTCCGGCTATTGCATAGATCTTGTATCCTTTTTCGGCCAGCATACGGCTGGAATCCAACAGGTCGACTTTGGATTTGGTAGCTCCTGAAGAGAGCATGATCCCCTTCTCTTTGGAAGGGATCCGGAATCCGGTAGCGATCATGGAATTGAGTACAGCTTCGGAGAAGTCGTCTCCGAGACATCCTACCTCACCGGTAGAGGACATATCTACACCCAGTACCGGGTCGACCTTATGCAATCTGGAGAAAGAGAACTGAGAGGCTTTTACACCGATCCATTCCACCTCAAACGCTGATTTATCAGGTTGTGTATAGGGTGCATCAAGCATAATGCGGGTAGCTGTCTCAATAAAGTTACGTTTCAATATTTTAGAAACAAACGGGAAGCTACGGGAAGCACGGAGGTTACACTCAATTACTTTTACTTCGTTATTCCTGGCCAGAAACTGGATATTGAAAGGGCCTGAGATATTCAGCTCTTTGGTAATGCGACGGCTTACTTTTTTAATACGACGGGCTGTCTCAAAGTAGATCTTCTGGGCCGGGAATACCAGAGTAGCATCTCCGGAATGTACACCGGCAAACTCTACGTGTTCGGAAATGGTATATTCAACTACCTCACCGTTCTGGGCAACCGCATCAAACTCAATCTCTTTGGCATCCTGCAGGAACTGGGATACCACTACCGGATACTCCTTAGAGACTTCGGCAGCCATCTGCAGGAACTCTTCGAGCTCCTTTTCGTCGTAGCAAACATTCATGGCTGCTCCCGAAAGAACGTAGGAAGGACGTACCAGTACCGGATATCCCACTTTCTCTACAAAATCTTTTACATCGTCTAGGCTGGTAAGTTCCTGCCAGGCGGGCTGGTCAATACCCAGAGTATCGAGCATGGCCGAGAATTTATGACGGTTCTCCGCACGGTCAATGGAGAGCGGGGAAGTACCCAGGATAGGGACAGCCTGACGGTGAAGTTTCATAGCCAGGTTGTTAGGGATCTGCCCCCCATCGATACAATGACACCACGAGGTTATTCCAGATCGATCACATCGAGTACCCGTTCGAAAGAGAGTTCATCGAAGTAGAGACGGTCGCACATATCGTAGTCTGTGGATACGGTTTCCGGATTATAGTTGATCATAATGGACTTATAACCGAGTTTACGGGCAGTCTGTACGGCATTTACCGAACACCAGTCAAACTCTACGGAACTACCGATGCGGTAAGCGCCGGAGCCCAGCACCACAACTGATTTTTCATTCTTATAGTAGTTGACATCGTATCCCTCTACGGCGTATGTCATATAAAGGTAATTGGTTAGTTCCGGATGTTCGGAGGCTATCGTATTGATGCGTTTTACAGCCGGCAGAATACCCAGCTCTTTCCGGCGGGCACGAACCTGCAGGCTCTCTTTTTCCATATTACCCTGCGGATTGAGAATAATGCGGGCGATCTGGAAGTCGGAGAATCCGAGAATTTTAGCCTCTCTCAGCACATCGGCAGGGATCTCTTCAAGTGTTTTGTATGCGGAGAGTTTGTCTTTATAATCGCAAATATTGTTGAGTTTACCTAAGAACCAGGGATCAATCCTGGTCAGTTCGTGAATACGATCAATGGTATATCCTTTTTCCAATGCTTCGGCAATGGCAAAAACACGCAGGTCGGTCGGATTGGCAAGTTCGGTATTCAGATCGTCAAAGGCTACTTTTCCGTTGCCTACAAAACCGTGCATTCCCTGTCCGATCATACGAAGCCCCCTTCTGAATGATCTCTTCGAAAGAGCGGCCGATAGACATGATCTCTCCTACGGACTTCATGCTGGAACCGATCTTGCGGGATACTCCTACAAACTTGGTGAGATCCCAGCGGGATATTTTACAGATCAGGTAATCCAGACTGGGGGCTGCGTATGCGGAATTGGGAGTACCCATCCCACCGATCTGATCGAGTGTATATCCCAAAGCGATCTTGGCAGCTACAAAAGCCAGCGGATATCTGGTAGCTTTGGAAGTGAGTGCCGAAGAACGGCTCAAACGGGCATTTACTTCAATGACCCGGTAATCATCGGTTTCTGAGTTAAAGGCATATTGTATGTTACACTCTCCTACAATACCCAGGTGACGGATACACTTTACGGAGAGCTCCTGAAGCAGTTTCAGTTCTTTTTCGTCCAGGGAACATGTAGGTGCTACTACAATAGATTCACCGGTGTGGATACCTAGCGGGTCAAAGTTCTCCATGCTGGCTACCGTAAAACAGTGGTCATTGGCATCCCGGATCACCTCGAACTCAATCTCTTTCCATCCTTTGAAAGACTCTTCTACCAAGATCTGTTTAGAGAAGGTAAAGGAACTTTCGGCGAGTTTAATAAACTCTTCCCTGTCGGCACAGATACCGCTACCTAACCCTCCCAGTGCGTAAGCGGAGCGTACCATCACCGGGAAACCGATCTTTTCAGCGGCTGCCAGCGCATCTTCCATGGTCTCTACAGCCTGACTCACCGGAGTCTTCATCTCTATTTCATCCAGCTTCTTTACGAAAAGGTCGCGGTCTTCGGTATACATAATGGCTTCTACAGAAGTACCGAGCACTTTAACACCATATTTATCAAGAATTCCGTTTGTATAGAGTTCGGTACCGCAGTTCAGGGCAGTCTGTCCTCCAAAAGCCAGTAAAATAGCGTCGGGGCGCTCTTTTTTAATGATCTCTTCTACAAAATAGGGTGTTACGGGCAGAAAATAGACCTGATCTGCAATACCCTCGGATGTCTGGATCGTAGCAATATTGGGATTTACCAGTACTGAACGTATTCCCTCTTCGCGCAGGGCTTTTAGCGCCTGCGACCCGGAGTAGTCAAACTCTCCGGCCTATCCGATCTTGAGTGCTCCTGATCCCAGCACCAGGACTTTCTTAATTTGCTTTTCTATTTCTCTTGTTACAATATGTTGTTATTTTAAGTTATTCCACAAAAAATGCATTATCCCCGAAACATGGATTAACGCATTATTAAAGTAAATAAAACTGGTTTACCGGGGGAAAAAGCCACCATTCCTGTCGGGGTGTAAAGTGCCCGATAAATGGGATGTAGTTTCTATTTTCTGCCGGTTCATTCTTCTTCAAAATTTATGCAAAGTAACTACATTTTTTGTATTTACCCAAATAAATAAAGATCAAATCTTAAAGGAAACAGAACCCGGTAATTCTATCAGAGAGGAATCAGGAATTAGTGATGAAATTTTCTATCTTTGCGCCACTAAAAAGAAAATATTTAAATTAAGGTACATAATATGGAAACAGTTGTAAGTGGTATACGTCCTACCGGTAATTTGCAGTTAGGTAACTATTTCGGTGCAGTAAAAAGCTTTATTCAGATGCAAAATGAATATAACTGCTTTTTCTTTATTGCCGAATGGCACTCCCTCACCACAAGGCCGAAACCGGAAAATATTATAAATAGTGCCCGTACGATCCTGGCTGAATACCTGGCGTGTGGGATTGATCCGGAAAAGGCTACGATCTATATACAGAGTGATGTAAAAGAGGTGTTGGAGCTTTACCTGTTCCTGAATATGAATGCCTACCTGGGAGAGCTGGAACGAACGACAACTTTTAAAGAGAAGGCACGCAACCAGCCGGATAATGTAAATGCAGGACTACTGACCTACCCCACCCTGATGGCGGCAGACATTCTGGTCCATAAAGCGGTGAAGGTACCTGTAGGAAAAGACCAGGAACAGAATATGGAGATGGCACGTAAATTTGCCCGCCGTTTTAATTCGATGTATGAGGTAGAGTTCTTTCCCGAGCCGGCTTCTTTCTCACTGGCTGCCAAAGCAGTGAAGATACCGGGTCTGGACGGAAGCGGTAAAATGGGGAAATCAGAAGGGAATTGTATCTACCTGCACGATGATGCCTCTACCATTAAAAAGAAGGTAATGAAGGCAGTTACCGACTCAGGCCCTATGGAACCAAACAGCGAAAAACCGGAAGTTATTCAGAACCTGTTCACTTTCCTGGAAATTATATCTACCAAAGAGGCATACGATTATTATAACGAGAAATGGAACGATTGTTCCATCCGCTACGGAGATCTGAAAAAGCAACTGGCAGAGGATATTACTAATTTCAATGCTCCTATCCGGGAAAAGATCCTGGAATACTCTTCGAATACCAATTTACTGGATAAAATAGCTCGTATGGGGGCAGAAAAGGCCCGGAAAAGTGCTGTAAGAACAATCAGAGAAGTGAGGGAGATCATTGGTTTCAGAACCCTCTGAAATGTTGTAGTGAAAAATAAGTAAGGGGAACTGCGGATAAGATATTCAATCTTGTTGCAGGTCCCCTACCTTCCTAATATAGAGCTGACATTTATTTTTACATTATCTCCAGTCTACAATAAATTCACTACTGTAACGACTCAGAGAAGCATCTTCATCACTATCAAGCGGAATACTCCACTCTGTTATAAATTCATACTTCTTTTCAACGGTAACTTCTTCCTCTTCAATATGGGTGTCATTTACATAACTCCAGCTGATAGAGAAATCGGCTTAAGGTTATGAATTATCAGAAATAAAATTTAACTAACCGATACACTCTTCTCTTTTGTAATAGGAATAAAAGCTGAAATTCAAAGCCGGATTATTTATAAACTCTGCTTATAGTTTTTTTTCACCTACTTTCATAACTCTGCCTTTTAATTGGGTTAACACTTAGTATATATCATATAATTACTCTGAAATAATCACATCTCGAAGTAATCATACACTGCTTCAATCCTCCTTTAATTATAAT
>JAJPZL010000174.1 GCA_021204375.1 Bacteroides sp. | reverse complement strand
GGATTGTTAAATGATTTATTAAAAAAGAATAAGAGAATAATATCATAAATAGACATTGATTTACAGGAGCTTATTAAATATATAAGGTTCTGAAATGACAACGTAAAAGAGGTTATTCCGTGTATTTATGGCCCGGCATGGTCATTCACCAAGTCGGGATTATTGGATACTGCCTACTGCCTGCTTATTTAGAGAAACTCCTTTAAGGTCTCTTACAGAGGTACTTTATTAATGATCCTTTTTTATTACAAGGCTATTACAGCCTCTTTATTATATTCTACAATTCGGATGAAAAAGTCTTTAAATTGAATAAAAAATGCGATATTTGCCACAAACACATTCCATCTGATCTGTGAAGGCAACACTGAAATATATTCTGGTATGTAGTTTTATTCTTTTAGCTTGTTTGGCAGAGAGTAAAACAGCTTTTAAATATGGATTGATCTTCAATTCTTACGAGGTAGAAAAAGAAGAGCGTACCGGCCTGAATTTAACACCGGAACATCCTTTCACCTTTCCGGATGGTCTTATCCTGGAATTTGATGTCTCTTTCAGACAGATCCTACACAATTTCGGATATGTATTCCGGATCATAGGAGAGGAGACGGAGAATATAGATCTGCTGTTGACCAGGACCCGGAACAGCCATGTGATCGAACCACAACTTACGGCTATTTACGGATCAGGGCATGTATTGTGCAATCAACCTCTTGAAACACTGGAGACCGGTTTCGGTGAATGGATTAAAGTAAAAGTACAAATTAATCCTAAAAAAGGGAATCTTTAAACTGATCATCAACGACCGGGAGTTTGAGAGAACCGACGATTATTTTAAGAACTTTAAAACAGTCCAGGTCGTTTTTGGGAAAAATGATATTATCTCTTATGAAACCAGCGATGTTCCTGCTATGTCGATCCGGGATATCCGTATCAAAGATAGTAAAGGAAAGCAAAAATATCACTGGAAACTGGATCGCCATACTCAAAACGGAGTCTATGATGAAGTAGAGCGCCGTTTAGCCTCGTGCAAAGCTCCCCAATGGCTGTTGGATAGTCATACCTATTGGAACTAGGATACCGTATTTACTACAGGAGTATATCCCCAGATCATATTTAACCGGAAAGGGAACGAAATTGCGGTTGCTGATAAACAGGCGTTTTATACCTATGATATTGGTAAACGCCTGCTGGTAAAAAATACCAATACCAGTGGTAATCCGTTGAGAAATAAATCCAATAATCTGGCCTATAATACGGTAACGGGACACTATTTCTCCTATAACTTTACAGATAAGGTCGCTTATTATGATGCCTCCGCCCATGCCTGGAACAATGACGGATCAGAAACTCCAGATCCTCATTACTGGCATCACAATCGTTATTTTAATCCGGCAGACCATACGTTCTATACTTTTGGCGGATATGGCTTTCATATCTATAAGAACGATATTCACACCTATGATCCTCAAACCGGGAAATGGGAGTATGTTATACAGAAAGGAGACACCATACCCCCGCGCTATCTGGCAGGATTGGGGGTGGCAGGCGATCAGACTCTTCTCCTTTTCGGTGGATATGGCAGTGAAAAAGGAGATCAGGAACTCTCCCCGCACAACTATTACGACCTATACTCCTACAATATAGAGAGCGCTGAGGCTAAAAAAATATGGGAGTTAAACGCCAATCAACACAATTTTGTCGTAGCCAATTCCCTGGTAGTAGATACCCTGAACAAATGTTTTTATGCTTTGTGTTTTCCCCACCAGCGATTCAATTCAACTTTGCAACTCTATCGCTTTTCTACCGAAGAGCCGGTATATGAATTATTGGCTGAAACTATTCCTTACCCTTTTAGTGATATTTTCTCCTATGCCGATCTCTACCTGAGTGAGGATAACGAGCAACTGATCGCTGCGACCTCCTATACGAATGAAAGAAAACAGGAAGCCACGCTGAGTATTTATTCGTTGGCCTTTCCGCCGCTTAATAAAGCAGACCTGATACAAAACCCTGATCAGGCCACAAACAGATGGATCTATATTTTTATTCCTCTATTCCTTGTCGTTCTTGCAGGAATCCTGGTCGTGTGTAAGAGGAGATACAGGAAACAACCTGTCAACGATCAGCCCGATGGCGGAAAACAACCGGACGTTATTCCGGAAGAGACAGTCTCCGATCCTATTATCGGTATAAAACCTCTTCACGAAGGCATTCAAAAGCAATCCATCCTTCTGTTCGGCGGATTCCAGGTAATCGATAGAGAGTCGAACAAGATCACAGGCGACTTCACTCCGACCTTAAAACAGCTATTTCTGCTCATCCTGTTGTACACCCTGAAAGATGGTAAGGGAATTTCATCCGTTAAGTTACGGGAGATCCTGTGGTTTGATAAATCCAGTGAGAGTGCCAAGAATAACCGGGGAGTATCCTTAAGCAAATTACGGGGTATCTTTGAGAAAATAGGTCCTATCTCTATTGGCTGTGTGAACTCCTACTGGACGGTAGAGTTTGGCGAGGATATTTACTGCGACTATTACGAAGCCTTGATCTTAATGAAACGTATTGTCCACGAAGCGACCCATAAAGACATAAACAGGCTCGTCTCTATTGCTTCTGCGGGAGAGCTACTCCCTAATCTGGAAACAGAGTTGGTAGATAGTTTCAAATCCGATTTCTCCAATAAATTGATAGATCTCTTATTAAGCCTCATTGATCAATCTTCCCGGTACAACCTGACTCCTTCGATGATGATAAATATTGCAGATGCTATCTTTGCCCACGATTCCCTGAATGAAGATGCCCTTAAGATAAAATGTACCCTGCTGGTTGAAATGGGTAAAAATGGTTTAGCCCAGAAAGCCTATACAGCTTTTACAAAAGAGTATCAATCCTTGTTCGGAGTGGATTTCAAATACTCATTCGAGCAGGTCATTTCCTGAAATACCTCTTATTCTTCCTTATACCGGATAATTAATGGAATATTAATCGTCCGTTTAATATAGCTGTTCTTATCTGGCTATCGGATGGGCATGGCCGGATAACAGGTTCCTGCCTTCTGTGTACTATAAATGGTATCTGCTTATAGAATGTAAAATATATTTCCCCGATCCATTTAACCGGAAAATGTGCGGAAAAAAGGAAATCAGTGGGTAAAATAGTAGGGAATGATAAAAAACCTGAGATTTATTTTTCAAATTAATAGGAAATTAACCGCCCGGGTAATGCTACGGGCCTATATTTATCCCATCACAGTTCTTTGGATTTGAAGGCTATGGAATACTCTTAAAGAGAAGTTTTATAAAAACCAGATAAAAAGAATGCCGGCTTTTCCTTATCCTCAATTTCTGAAAAAGTCAAAATAGAAGAATAAATCTTGTGCTATTTAAATATAATATTATGGAAAAATAAAAGTATTAAGAAGTGATCTTTATTGCAATGGAATTTCCTTCGGGTATAATGGATTCAGGTTAGGATCGATCTGTTGTATTTGCTATAAAAACGATATGTAAAACCTAATGAAAAACATAAATACTATGCAAAAACCTATCTCTCCTTAACAGTATCAGTAGTTCCTGCCGTTCCAACCGGATACAGGCAGATATATGCGATAGAAGTTTATAATTATTTTAATTTTTTTATTTCATGAAAATGACCTTTATAACTAAAAATAGTTCGGATGCTGCATCTCCCGAACCTGTAAGGAGGGTGATGCAATTCTCAGCGATGCTCCTTTTTTCCCTTAGTTTCAGCCTGTATCTCCAGGCATAGAATAAGGTTATTAAAGGTACGGTAACCGACGAACTGGGAGAACCGATCATGGGTGCCAATGTCACTGTAGTGGGGAATCAGAGCCTGGGTTCCATCACAGATGTTAATGGACAATACAGCCTGCAGACCCCTGAAAAGAACCTGGTGTTGAAATTCTCTTTTGTGGGATACCAGCCGAAAATGGTTAATGTAGCCGGTAGTAGAACTGTAGTAGATGTTCAACTGGAAGAAGACGCTGTTCTACTGGAACAAACCGTAGTAGTGGCTATGGACCTGCGCCGTGACGAAAAATCCCTGGCTACGGCTTATCAGAAGGTAGATACCGAGGGAATGACCGAGACCCGTGATGCCAATTTCCTGAATATGCTATCCGGTAAGGTAGCCGGTTTGCAGGTAATTTCCAACGGCCCTGCCGGCTCGGCCTCCGTGGTGATCTGGGGTATGAACTCCATTAGCGGTAACAACCAGCCGTTGTATGTAATTGACGGTGTACCCATCATTAACGAGTTCAATACGGGGGAGACCACACTGGATTATGGTAACCCGGCCAGTAGTATCAATCCCGACGATATAGAGAGCATGGTAGTGCTCAAAGGTGCCAATGCTTCTGCCTTGTATGGTTCTGACGCTGCCAATGGTGCCATTATCATTACCACCAAAAAAGCTTCGGCAAGAAGAGGGCTGGGGGTTACCTATTCAATCAACCTGCAATTCTCCAAACTCGCTGAGTATCCTATCTACCAGAATGTATATGGTTCCGGCGAAGGCGGCGGCGGATTGAAGAAAGAAGGTTTTAACTATATCAACAATAACCAGTTCGCTTTCGACACCACTTTAGCGTATGGTATGCCCCGTTTAGCTATCCAGAATCAGCGTAGCTGGGGACTCCCGATGATCGGTTTCGATGTGATCGGCCGTAACGGCGAGTTGAAACAGTATGTACCTACCAATTCCGTTATTGACCTGTATAATACCTCCCATGCCTGGACCAACTCCGTTTCCATAGAAAAGAACAGCGAGTTTGCTGCTGTACGCTTCTCTTACACCAATCTGACCAGCAACGATGTAATGATGAAACAAAATGAGGTCAGTCGTAATATTATGAACCTGCGTTCTACCATGAAACCGGCCCGGTACCTGAGTATCGATTTTGGTGTTCGCTATACCTATGAGAAAGCCGATAACCGTAACTCCAGGAACAGTTCCAAGGCCAATCCGCTCTACTCCGCCGCATGGATGCCCCGCGACCTCAGTATCCCGGAAATGACCCCCTGGAAAACTCCCACCGGAGAGCTGGCCGGCTACAACGGGGCGGTTTTGTGAATCCGATGTGGACCCTCAACGAGATCTCCAACCAGGATAAAAAAGACTGGCTACTGGCAGATGTTACCCTAAACTTCCAGTTAACCGAAGATCTAAAACTCAGATTGAAAGGAAGTATGGACTATAATGCCGGACAAGGCTGGACCTTTATCAATATGTACGACCCCAGTCTTTCGGGCAACGACGGTGAGTATTCCGAATTCTCCGAGACCTATAAGAACATGATCTATGAAGCCATGCTATCTTACAACAAGCGTTGGAAAGATATCAACCTTTCGGCCAGTGTGGGGGCAAACTCCCAGGATTATACCCGTAAAAAACAAAACTCGAAAATAGAAACACTGCTAATGCCCGACGAAAAGAGCCTGAACAACAACGGGACAACCGCCCGGACCTGGCGGGATTATAACGCCAATAAAAAGCAGGCTGTGTTTGGTACCGGTAGTATCGGTTACAGGGATCTTATTTACCTCGATCTGACCGGGCGTAACGACTGGACTTCCACCCTGCCGGCCAATAACCGTTCCTATTTCTACTCTTCGGTAGGCGCCAGTTTTATTGTGATGGAAGCTATTAAAACCATTCTGAAAAGTATTCTTTCGTTCGGTAAATTCAGGGTTTCCTATGCACAGGTAGGGAATGATACCGGTTTTGACCAGTTGTATGACGGATTATCCTACGGCTCCTTATTCCTGGGTAATATGCCCTGGTACCAGGGGATAACAAAAAGATGAACCCGGCACTAAAGCCGGAAAGCACCTCCTCTTTCGAGACCGGGACCGACCTCAAATTCTGGAACAACCGCATTTCCCTGGATTTCACTTATTACACGAAAACCACTAAAGACCAGATCCTGAGTTCCTAGGTGTCCAAAGTGAGCGGATATACACAGGGTGTATTCAACGCCGGTAAAGTAAAGAACTGGGGTACTGAACTCAGTATGGGTATTACTCCCGTCCGGTTAAAAGACTTCCAGTGGGATTTTAACTTCAACTGGTCAAAGAACCATTCAAAAGTTCTGAAACTCCCCGATGGCGTAGACCGTATCCAGCTCGCCTCGTCAGAAGGCACGGTACAGTTCTATATTGAAAAAGTGCGTTCACTGGGTACCTTGTATGCCAAAATGGCCAAGAGAGATGAAGACGGGAATATACTGGTGGATCGGGAAGGCAAGCTCCTGAACGAAGCAGACCAGTTCCTGGCAGACGTCTCTCCCAAGTGGATCGGTGGAGTACGCAACAGCTTCCGCTATAAGGGAGTATCCGTTTCCGTACTACTCGATTTCAGAAAAGGTGGAAAGCTCTGGTCAGCTACCGTACACCAGGGTGCGCGGGACGGACAAACTATTGCTTCGCTCGAAGGGCGCGACGACTACCTGTTCAGTTACCTGATCCTGGGTGAGAACGGCGAAGAACGTATGGGATTCCTGCAACCTACCTATACCAATAATCCCAATGCTACCCAGAATACAAACGGTGATACAGGGGTATTGGTTCCTTATGGCGACCGTTTCCGTCCGAAAGGAGTACAGGCTCCTAATAGTGTATACGATAGTAGCGTAACCCTGTTGGCGGGACAGCGAAATATGGCATGGTTGAATCCGGCTAATTACTGGATAAATACCGATGCGAATGCACACTACTACCTGTATGATACCTCTTTTATTAAGCTCAAAGAGATATCTGTCGGGTATGACCTGCCCAGGAACTTCCTGAGGAATCAAATGAAAGGAGTGTTCCAATCCATGAAGCTCTCCTTTGTAGGCCGTAACGTAGCTATTCTCCATCGGAATACCCCGAAAGGTCTTGACCCTGAAGCCTCCTCTTCGCTGGGTATCGTTCAGGGCTTTGAAAAGGGTTTTAACCTGCCCACTTCCACTTATGGATTTGATATTAAAGTAACCTTCTAATTAACACAACAATGAAGAAAATACTCTATTTATTACTATGCGTATCACTGGCAGGAATGAATCATTCCTGTACGGACGACTTTGATAACACCAACAAGAACCCCAATAAAATATATGATGCTCGGCCTGAATATATTTTTCCGGGAGTGGTCTATAAATCCATGAATGCCCAGAGCAGAATGAATTACAGGCTCCTGACTGTTTTCTCCCACTATATTAACAACTGGGTGGAACAGAAAGATACGGAAGATATGAGTGGTTACTTTGAGGATCTCTATGTGAGATCGCTCAAGGACCTGAGAATGCTCGAAGAGGAGTATGTCGGTAAAGAAGGATTTGAAAATGTCGGTAATATCCTGATGACCTGGAAAGCCTACATGTATTATTACATGGTATCTTCCTGGGGCGGCATTCCCATGTCTGAAGCTACTCCACCCAAAGTCCCTATCCAGCCGGGCTACAAATACGATAACGAAGAAGATATTTATGCCACTATTTTAGAGATCCTGGATAGAGCTGTAGAGACTTTCGATACGAACGGCGACCAGTTGGTGAACGACCCCCTTTTCCGCGACAGCAATGGCAGAAGCGATATAGCCAAATGGCGTAAGTTTGCCAACTCACTCCGGCTGAACATTGCCCTGACCATACAGAACATGGATCGTGCATTGGCTGAAACCCATATCAGAAAGGCTCTTACCGGAGGCAATGAGAACTATCTCATCGCCTCGGTAGATGATATCGCCGGTTTCAGGTATGGTACGGATATTAATACAGATGCCTCCTTCTACTACAGGGATTTCCTTAACCAGATGGATGCAGGGACCAATACCAACTGGACTGTATACCCTGCTATGGGTCACAATTTTTTCCTCTATATGAAATCCTATAATGACCCCCGTTTATCTAAATTTGTAGAACCTGCAGAAGGCGATCAGATGGCTATTATCAATAATGATACGCTGACCTGTGTCAATCCCATTGACCCGAACCTGAGAGACTCTGTGATCGTACGGTACGGACTCCCCTTTGTACCGCGCAGAGGAGGTAAGATCGAGCCGGCCGGCTGGATAGTGGGTACAGACCCCACCAGTCCTACCGGAGAAAGGTACAGAAGTCCTTACAGCGATATTGTGATCGGCCGTAACGAATGTTTTGTAAACCGTGACTACATCAAGGCGGATGCCGAAGTTGTATTGCTCAACTGGACGGAAGTTTGTTTTATGAAAGCCGAAGTGGCCATTAAGTTCCCGGGAATTGTAAGCGGAAGTGCCCAGCAATATTATGAAGAGGGGATAAGGACCTCCATGAAGCAATACGGGGTAAGCGATCCCGAAATTACCGCCTATATGGAGTTACCGGGTGTAAAATGGGATACCAATGGCGACGGATGCTGGGAGTACTGCCATTTCTACAAAGCCGATATCAAAGGCAAGGGTGGAGATGCGAACCACCTGGAGCAGATATACAAGCAATGGTATATTACAGACTTTTTCAACGGACATGCCGGATGGACCCTGGAACGTAGAACCCGTGCGGTAAATTTTCCGCCTCACTTTTACAACGGTTCTGTCTCCACCGAAGGTAGTAACGGTATTTGCGATTATATGCAGGAGCGGCTCCTTTATCCGGTGGACGAGCAGATCTACAACACGGCTGCTTACCACCAGGCTACCCTGAATCTCCAGACAAAATCCACGGCACCCAATCCGGCCCGTGGAGGTGATAACTTCTTTACCTTGTTACAAATTGCCACGCAACAACCCGATGGAGGCGATCTCTCCAAATGGATGAGCGGAGAGATCATCTACGACGGCGAATTTATCCGGAACTGGTACAGTAAGACCATGGAAGAGGTACTGGAAGCCACGGGAGGTACAAGCGAGGATGATCTGACTAACCTCGTCCGGTATGAGCTGATGTCGGTGCGTTCCACCTATGATCCCGAAACCGGAACACTGTATGTATATGACCCGGAAACGGGAACCTATGTACCCAAAGATCAAGAATCCATTTAAAACGATACGACTATGAAATTGTATAAAAAATAGCACTATTTACCCTGGGGGTGGTTCTTTTCGGTTCCTGCGCTAAAGACGACGGCCCCGGTGTGGATGATAACTTCCTGAATTTCGAAATACCGGAAGTAGCGGTTACCGACGATTTTCCGGTGGGCGTTTATTATTTGAATTCCGGTACCGGTGGCCAGGATGCCAACAGGTATAAACGGATGTACGATCCCTATGACCTGGATGACAAGAGAATAGGCCCCTACCTGGACCTTGAGTTTGATAATTACGGGATCAACCAGGATGTCAACCAGACGACAGACCAGATGGTAGAGATCATTCAGCAACATGTAGACTAGTGTATTGACGGAGGGGTCGACTTCCTCATCCTGCCGGCCTTACGGGCAGAGAAGAATAAAATTGCTCTCGAATGTTACAACAGTGATTACCGGTTCTATAATCTGGTCAGGGGTGTAAACTCAAGTGCCGTCAATGGAAGCGGCAAGAGCGTTAATATGAAGACCTTAAAATTTGTTGCTACCGTCAATATCGAAGATCCTATCGCAAAAGATAGCTGGGAAACTTATCATCCTGACGGAACACTGACCGGTAACCGAACAACCACGCTTAGTAACACGGTCCTCCTGGAAGATAATGACGACCTGGTAGCCATGGTGGACGGAAAGACCTATAGCCGTACCGATATGTTCAACGAGTTCTTTAAAACCATATCCGGATTCTTCAAGGATGAGCACTATTTCCGTGTCAATGGAAAACCACTGGTGGTACTACAGAATCCGCATAAGCTGTACTCCAAAGATTGTAAGGCATTTTATGATGCGATCCGCCGGGCTGTTAAGGAATATTCCGGTGAAGATATGTATCTGGTAGCCAAGCAGGATGCCTGGACACCCCCTGCCCGTTTCGAAGTTTTCTATAAAAATGCAGTAGACGCCGTAACCCATAAGAACATGTATAATCAAAGTACCTGGGACCGCTCGTTGTTCTATCCGCAGGCTATCTATCTCAACTGGGAATATTCGCGTGAATACTTCAGGGATAACTGGAACGGGACCGACTATATACCAACAGGCGCAGTTGCATTTAACGGCTATGTCGATAACGGTAACTATGATAAATCCATCGTAGATTTTGATGGAGATACCTTCCGTACCATGTGCCAGGTGATGAAGAACCAGGCAGGTAGAGACCGGATCGTATTTATTGATTCCTTTAACCAGATCCAGTATTCCAGTTTCCTCGAATCCACAAAGAAAGAGTATGGGAACGGCTTCGGGACCCTGTTCCTGGATATTGTCAAAGAACAGTTTCATAGATAACCATAGATCCGACAGGTAATTAGCAGAGGAGGTGTCCGGAACCACCGGAACAACCCACTAACAATACGGATGCCTCCTCTTTTAAAGGATCAGACAAACAAGAAAAAACGAAAGTATCTGAATAGTAATAGGTATTACGATAGATTAAACAGAAGAAGAAATCATGAAAAAACTCTCTCTTTATACTGCTCAGTATAGGTATCTCCCTCTTCACGGCAGTATATGCGCAACCCTATACGTGGCAAAACAATTTTTCGGATCAGGATGAGGTCCTGAAAGTGGTAGGCCGGGGTGATTGCTACATTTCGGACGGCGTTCTCCGTTCCAGGTCGGCTTATGCCCTTTTCGGTGATCCCCGGTGGAAAAACTACGCTGTCTCCTTCAAAGCAAGAGCTCCCCGGGAGGCCGAACAGGTACAGATCTGGGCCGGCTTCCGTGCTTACAACCGTTTTGACCGCTATGTGGTAGGTATGAAAGGTGGTTTACAGGATGATCTCTACCTGATGCGCCTGGGCTACATGGGAACAGACGAGTTCCTGGGCGTTCGTCCTCTGGGCTTCCATCCCGTACCCGGTGAATGGTACAGGATAAAAGTAGAAGTGTGCGGTAACCGTATCCGGGTCTTTGTCAACGACGAGACACTGCCACATATAGACCTGGTAGATAAGAACAGCGACCTGGCTCCGGCAGGCCAGGTAACACTGGGTAGCGGATGGATCGGAACAGAGTTCGCTGACCTGGTCGTTACTCCCCTGGACGAAACAGCGTTGAACGATGTAAAAGCCGAAGAGTATATCCAAAAGATCACTCCCGAAGAAAAAGAGAAGAAGCGCCGGCTGGAAAGAGAAGCCTATACAGCCATTACGGTCGGACCCTTATCACAGAGCCGTACGGACGTTTCTCTGGATGATGACTGGCTCTTTATGCCCGATTATCAGATGAATGACAGAGAGCAAGCTGTTTCTCCGGCAACAAACGACCAGGAGTGGCATGTGATGAATGTACCCGATTTCTGGACCCCTATCCGCATCTGGCTGCACGGCGAGACCATGCCTTCTCCGAACGGCCATCAACCCAAAGGGGTTTCCGATACCTATTACCAGCAGGAAACCGACCGTTGCGAAGCCTATACCTTCGATTACAGAAAAGTAAAGAGTGCCTGGTACCGCCAGTGGGTAGATCTACCGGCAGGTATCGAAGGCAAAAATATGACCCTCACTTTCGATGCCGTATCCAAAGCGGCTGAGGTTTATATAAACGGTCAGCCGGCTGCCTCGCATGTGGGTATGTTCGGCGAGTTCCAGGCAGACGGAAGTAAACTTTTTAAACCCGGCAGGAACATGGTGGTGGTAAAAGTAGCTCGTACCCTCGACAACTCAACCAGTGCCGACGACCTCAATACTACCATTGACTTTTATTACCCATCGGTCCGGGAGGATGATACGGTGTATAACATGAACACTCCCCTGACCCATAACGTACTCAAAGAGATCGCACACGGTTTCTACGATGACAACCCTGCCGGGATCTGGCAGCCGGTTAAATTAACCATCACCGACCCGGTAAAAGTAGAAGATGTCTTTATCAAGCCTGCCTTAAGCGGAGCTACCTTTGATGTAACTGTTAAGAACCATGCAGGGAAGAAACAAAGCTTCAACCTCTATACCGACATTGTTGACAAAGAGACCGGCGCTCTGCTCTATACCGCTCTCTTTTTACCCAAACTAACCCTGAGCAGTGGAGAAGAGAAGCTCTTTACTTACCAGGTAGACGGACTTACTCCCCGGCTCTGGACCCCGCAACACCCCAACCTCTACGATTTCAAATTCCGGCTGGTCACAGACAAAGGAGTAGAACTCGACCGGGAGGTGGTAACCTCCGGCTTCCGTACCTTCGAAGTAAAAGAGGGACTCTTCTGGCTCAATAGCAACCGCTACTGGTTGCGGGGTGGTAACCATACCCCTTTTGCCCTTGCCCCGAATGACCTGCAACTGGCCAACACCTTTTATCAGTTAATGAAAGCGGGTAATATCGATGTGACCCGTACTCATACCACCCCTTACAATAAACTGTGGATGAATGCTGCCGATATGAACTGGGTCGATATCAGCTTCGAAGGTACCTGGTCCTGGCTGATGATCCACGATTCAATGCCCGATAGGCAGCTGATCGAGATGTGGAAAGAGGAGTTCCTGCGATTGCTGAAGAAGTACCGTAACCATCCTTCCCTACTTTTCTGGACCGTGAACAACGAGATGAAATTCTACGACAACGATAGCAGCGTGGAGCGCGCCAAAGTAAAATTCAGGATCATCTCCGATGTGGTGAAAGAGATGCGTAAGGTAGATCCTACCCGTCCCATCTGTTTCGACTCCAACTACCAGGCCAAAGGCAAAGCCCGGAAGTTCGTGGCCGATTTTATGGCCACGATGGACGACGGCGATATCGACGATGTGCACGGCTATTACAACTGGTATAACTTTTCGGTGTTCCGCTTTTTCAACGGTGAGTTCCAGAAGAACTTTAAAACACCGGGCCGTCCACTCATCAGCCAGGAGATGTCAACTGGCTATCCCAATAACGAGACCGGACACCCCACCCGCTCTTACCAGCTTATCCACCAGAACCCGCAATCCCTGATCGGCTATGAATGCTATGATTTCTCGGATCCCCGATCCTTCCTGCAGGTGCAATCCTTCATTACCGGCGAACTGGCCGAAACGCTCCGCCGTACCAATGACCAAGGCTCGGGTATCCTGCATTTTGCCCTGCTCACCTGGTTCCGGGAGGTCTATGATCACCAGAAGATAGAACCCTATCCCACTTACTACGCCCTGAAACGAGCTTTACAGCCCGTACTGGTAAGTGCCGAATTGTGGGGCCGTAACCTGTATGCCGGCGAAAAACTGACCAACCGTATCTATATAGTCAACGACCGGGAAGACGGTACCGACCTGCAACCCACCCTGCTGCGCTGGGAGTTCCGGGATGAAACAGGCCGGAAACTCGCTTCGGGCATGGAAGAGGTCCCGGCAGTGGAACATTACGGCCATTTCTATATAGAACCCACCATTCAATTGCCCGCTGTTCTGCCCGCAGAAAAGGTAAAAGCTAAACTGGTCCTGAAACTGACTGAGAACGGCCTGCTCGTATCAGAGAACGAATACGACCTGTTGCTGGCACAAAGATCCTGGAATGCCGGGAAGATCCGTGAAGATAAAAAGATCGTAGTACTCGATAAAGACGGGATAAAAGAGACCCTGGATTTCCTGAAGGTGAACTACCGGCCCCTCTCTACCGTCAAAGAGTTGGTGGATCCCGCACTCAAAGCGGATCTGTGCATCATCTCCGGACTTACAGACTGCACGGACGAAGAGCAGGCCCTGATCCGTAGTTACCAGGTCCAGGGGGTCCAACTGCTGCTGCTTAACAGCAAAGAGGCGGCGAAAAAGATCTATCCCGAACACATTACCGGCTGGATCATTCCCACCGAAGGCGATATTGTCTTTATGGAACGGGACGATGCATCGGTATTTACAGACATCGATGTACTGGAATTACGCTATTTCAATAACAACAAACGCGAGATCCCTACCGCCTGCAACGCTACCCTAACGGTCAACCGCAACGAGCAGCTGACGGAGCTGGCGGGACAGATGAAGATCCATGCTTATATCGATAGCGGAGCACCCGAAGACCGTATAGACCGCATCCGGTCCATGCGGAGTTTCACCCTGGTACAGATCAATCACGGCAAAGGCAAAGCGCTGGTCTCTACCCTTTGCACCGAAAAAGCAACGACCGACCCGGTTGCCGGTAAATTGTTGGTCAATATGATCAATCAGTAAAAAAACAGATAAGAGTCCATAAAGAAAAGAGTATGAGTAAAAATCAAACAGTGATCCTGGGGTTTATTCTGGCCCTCCTTGGAGTTTCCTGTAAACAACAGGTGCCTACCTCCGGAAAAACTCCGGTTGATTATGTCAATCCCTATATCGGTAATATCAGTCACTTGTTAGTACCCACCTATCCTACGGTGCATCTGCCCAACAGTATACTCCGGGTATATCCTGAGCGGGAAGACTATACCACCGACCAGCTCAACGGGTTGCCCGTGATCGTAACCAGCCACCGGGGAAGTTCGGCGTTCAACATCAGTCCGGTAACAGGGAGTGAAAGCGACCTCGAACCCATCCGGAAGTATGCCTACGACCTGGAAAATTACACCCTACCGCTATTCGGTCTACCTGCCCGACGACCGGATCGATGTAGATTATGCCCCTTCCCATCAATCGGGTATCTACCGGTTCACTTTCGGAAAACAGGGAGATTATTTCATTATGGTCAATACCCGGAACGGCGAACTCTCTTTGCAGGAGAACGGCGTGCTCTCCGGTTACCAGGTCATCCGGGAAGGGCCCACCAAAGTCTATTTTTACTTAGAGACAGAGCAGGTACCGGTCGGTACAAGCCAGGTGAAAGGAAACGCTGCGGTGGCACTCAAATTCAGGGAAAACCATATCGCACTTCGCTACGGGGTATCCTTTATCAGCAGCGAACAGGCCCGGGAGAACCTGCAACGCGAGATCAGGAGCTATAGTGTAGACCAGGTGGCTCAGGCCGGGCGTAAGATCTGGAACGAAACCCTCAGTAAAATAGAGGTAACAGGCAACGATGAGAGTGCGAAGACCGTATTTTACACCTCCCTGTACCGTACTTACGAGTGCATGATCAAACTTTCGGAAGATGGTCACTACTATAGTGGCAGCGACCAGGAGATCCATAACGATGCCGGTATCCCTTTCTATAACGACGACTGGATCTGGGATACCTACCGTGCCACCCATCCGTTACGGATCCTGATCGAACCCGATATGGAAGAGGCAATGATCACCTCCTACATCCGCATGGCACAGGAGAGTAAAGAGGGGTGGATGCCCACCTTCCCCGAAGTGACCGGAAATAGTCACCGCATGAACGGTAACCACGCCGTAGCTGTGATCTGGGATGCCTATTCCAAAGGCTTACGAGGATTCGATCTGGAAGCGGCTTATGATGCCTGCCGGGGAGCCATCCGCGATAAATCCCTGCTTCCCTGGGTGAAAGCGCCTAATAGCGAACTGGACGATTTCTACTAGGAAAAAGGATTCTATCCGGCCCTACATCCGGATGAAAAAGAGTATTGCAGTGCCGTACACCCTTTCGAGAAGAGACAGGCCATCTCCGTTATCCTGGGGAATAGTTACGACAATTGGTGCCTGGCGGAAATAGCAAAAGCTTTGGGGAAAACAGAGGATTATGAGTATTTCCTGAACGCCTCCTATTTCTACCGCAATGTATTTAATCCCGAAACCAAATTCTTCCACCCCAAAGATAAACATGGCCGGTTTATTGAACCTTTCGATTACCGGTATGCCGGCGGACAGGGGGCACGGGAGTATTATGGCGAGAACAACGGCTGGATCTATCGCTGGGATGTCCAGCACAACATTGCCGACCTGATTGACCTGATGGGCGGTCCGGACGAATTTATCAGGAATCTCAATGATATGTTTCGTACACCCCTGGGAAAAAGCAAATACGCCTTTTATGCACAGATACCCGACCACACTGGGAATGTAGGGCAATTCTCCATGGCTAACGAACCCTGTTTGCATATTCCCTACCTCTACAATTATGCCGGGCAACCCTGGAAAACCCAGCAACGCATCACTAAACTGCTCCGGGAGTGGTTCCGCAACGACCTGATGGGAGTTCCCGGCGATGAGGATGGCGGAGGTATAAGCGCATTCGTGGTATTCTCTTCGATTGGATTCTACCCGGTCACTCCTGGTTCTTCCACTTATAATATCGGAAGCCCCCAGTTTGAAAAGGTGACCCTGAAGCTGGGCAATGGCAATACATTCCGGATTATAGCCGAGAATTATGGAGCAGATAATAAATACATCCAGTCGGCCACCCTCAATGGGAAAGAGTGGAACAAACCCTGGTTTACCTATAACGATATTATAGAGGGCGCTACCCTGGTACTGGTAATGGGTGATAAACCCAATTACCAGTGGAGAGCCGACCTAAAAATGGTACCCCCTCGCTGGACCCGTTGAACTATCAATAACCAAAACCTTTTTAATTATACTTATTATAGCATGAAAAAATACATGGTAACCCTCTCGCTTCTGGCTGCCGGCCTGATACTGACTATGCCGGTCCGCTCACAAAGCAAAGAGAAACTTATTTATACCCATACATTTGCTCCCGGCGAAGGTCTCGTCAACCGTACCGAAAAGGAGTTCAGGAAAGAGATCTGCCTGAACGGTTCCTGGGAGTTTCAACCACAGCCCTTACCCGGCGGCTATACCCCGGGTAAAGGGGTAGCCCCCGAACTTACGGCGCCGGATGCCGGCTCCTGGAGTAAGACCCCGATAAAGATCCCTTCTCCGTGGAATATCAATGCGTTTGCCAACCGGGACCTGGAGGGCCCCGACCACCGCAACTATCCCTTCTATCCCAAAGAGTGGGAGGATGTACGGATGGCCTTGATACGGCGGAGTGTGACCGTACCTGCCGATTGGTCGGATCAGCAGATCAAATTGTATTTTGAAGCGGTCTCCGGCTATACCGAGGTTTACGTCAACAACCAGAAAGTGGCGGAGAACTTCGATATCTTCCTCTCTTTTGAAGCCGATATCACAGCGATGGTTCAACCGGGAGAGACCTTTGAACTGCGGGTAGGAGTGCGTGACCAGGCACTCTTCGAAGATAGATCCACGATAGGCCGCCGCATTATCCCCGCCGGCTCCATGTGGGGTTATCTGATCCGGGGTATCTGGCAGGATGTCTACCTGCTGGCACTTCTTAAGATCCACGTCGAAGATGTTTTTGTAAAACCCCTGATCTCCAAAAACCTGCTTGAACTCGAAGTAACGATCCAAAATAATACCAACCGGAAAGAAGAGGTGCAATTGCAGAGAGTGATCCATGAGTGGCTCAACCTGGCAGGGACCGATATAAATTCTGCACCTGTTCCCGCCTGGGAGTTAGGCAAAAAGGCACTCGATGTTACGGCTGCCAGACTGACGGTGGAGGCCGGAGCCAATAGTACCGTTACTTTGCAGGTGCCGGTGAACGAAGGTGCGCTCCGTTACTGGACTCCCGATCATCCCAACCTCTACTCCCTGCTACTTTCCCTCCATAAAAAGAAAGAGACAGTATATAAGAAATACGAACGCTTCGGCTGGCGGGAATGGACGTTTGAGGGCACCCGGCAATGCCTGAACGGAGAACCCATCCAGCTCAAAGGCGACTCCTGGCATTTTATGGGTATTCCGCAGTTGACAAGAAGATACGCCTGGGCCTGGTTCACAGCGATCAAGGGGATGAATGGAAATGCAGTCAGACCCCACGCGCAGGTCTATCCACGCTTTTACCTGAATATGGCAGACGAAATGGGTATCTGTGTACTCAACGAAACCGCCAACTGGGCCAGTGACGGCGGGCCCAAATTAGACTCGGATCAATTCTAGGAAACCTCCAAAGAGCACCTGGCCCGTTTTGTTCTGCGCGATCGCAACCATGCCTCTGTATTTGGTTGGAGTATCAGCAACGAGAATAAACCGGTCATCCCGCATGTATACAACCGTCCCGAACTTATGCCTGCCCAGAAAAAGGCGTGGGAAGAGTGGAGGGATATTGTACAGAAATACGATCCGACCCGTCCGTGGATCTCTGCCGATGGCGAAGACGACGGCGATGGTATACTGCCCACTACCGTAGGACACTACGGAGATATGAACTCCATGAAACGCTGGGTAGAGATCGGCAAACCCTGAGGGATCGGCGAACACAGCATGGCTTACTACGGTATCCCCGAACAGGTTGCCAGATACAACGGCGAGGAGGCTTACGAATCGCAGGAGGGGCGTATGAGGGGACTCGCTTACGAATGCTATCACCTGCTGGCTAACCAGCGCAAAATGGGCGCTTCATACGCATCCGTCTTTAATATGGCCTGGTATGGATTGAAGCCGCTACCCTTAGGTAAAAAGGATCTCACTACGCCCCCTTCCTTAACTGAGGATGGAGTATTCTTCCCCCGGTATGTAGAAGGTGTTCCGGGCATTCAACCCGAACGGATGGGGCCCTATTGTACCACCTTTAATCCGGGCTACGATCCTTCGCTCCCCCTGTATGATCCCTGGCCCATGTATGATGCCATGCGTGCCGCTAACGTGGGAACAACTGAACCGGTCTGGTCGCCCTGGAGCGAAGAACGGAAACCGGCTGCTCATACAGGGCAGAAAGCCATACAACCGGTGAAGCCCTACCAGGATGTTATTTTCATCGGACAGAAGGATGGAAAATTAAAGCAGATCCTGGATGCGCAGGGGGTAGAGTTCTCCCTGAGAACCACTGCACCGCAGCACTCCCTCTATATTATGGACGGCAGTACACTGACAGGGGAAGCACAGGAAAAAGCCTTGCAACAGGCTCTTGCCAAAGGGGCTGATCTCTGGATATGGGGCCTCACTCCCCGGACACTGGATACCTATAACCGGTTGTTACCGTTATCTGTAACGTTGGAAAAACGGGAAATATCCTCCTTCCTTCCGGTACAAAAATCCTGGATGACGGGGTTACAGAACTCCGACTTCTACTTCTGCGAGATACAGAAGAGCCACGCTTCGGAGTATGGACTCTCGGGCCGGTTAGTTCAGGAAGGAAAGGTGTTGTTAAATGCCTGCAATACAGACTGGCGTAAGTGGAACAAGCGTCCCGAAGAGCTGAAAACAGCTGCGGTATTGCGGAGTGAGAACGAAGCCAAAGGGGCTGCACCGGCCTTTGTAAAATACCGGCAGGGAGGCTCCACCTACTATATCAGTACCTTGACTGAGTTTGCCAATTCGGAAAAGGGATTCAACACGTTAACCGTCATTCTTGAAAACGTAGGCATTCCCTGCCGCAAGAGTGAAGTGAACAGTAACGACGTCTTTTTCATGCGTGACGGGCAAATACAATTCCCCCTGAGTGCACGGGACCGGTTTGTGGCTGAAGGGGATGGCTATACACTGAATATCTGGGTGTTCAGCCCCCGTCCGCTGGATAACCTGCTGATCGAGCCCAATATACCTAAACTAACCCTCTACATAGATAGCTGGGAAAGTGCGCTGTGGGTGAACGATGGGCCTTTGGAGGCAGCCCAGCAAACCAACCGTAACAGCACCTACAACGAATTGCCGCTACACCAGGGATGGAACAAACTGACCCTTAGCATAGGGAAAGAAGATAGAGGACGCTTTGCGGCTTCCTTCCGGTGCGATAATAACAGCGAATTCCTCCCTAAACTGAGAGTCTCTTTTATCCAACAATAAGAGCTTTATACCGGCTCGCTTTTAAAAATAGTTTTCATGCGTATTATCAATTTAGTTACAGTGTTTTTCTTTGTTTCAATAGGTATGGCTGCCCAAACCGGAAGTAAAGAGTACAACTCTTACCAGGGTTTGGTAATGGCAGGTCATCATGGGTGATTCAACACCCCTGATGACGGTGCCGGCAGGAACTGGCATCATTACACGGGGAAAAATGGTTTTCAGCCCGGCTCCTGTTCTATCGATATGTGGCCCAATGTGTCGGAATACGAAAAGAGCTACCCGACCCCCTTTCAGCTGGCCGACGGCTCGTCCGCATCTGTATTCAGTTCCTACAACGAATCCACGGTCCGTACCCATTTTCGGTGGATGAAAGAGTATGGCATTGACGGCGTATTTATGTAGCGGTTCATAGGCGAGATCAAGAGTAGTAGCGGGAAACACCACTTTAATACCGTACTCACCTCGGCCATGAGAGCCGCCAATACCAATGACAGGGCTATCTGTGTGATGTATGACCTCAGCGGTATGCGTCCCGGTGACGAACAGGTGATACTGGATGATATCGACGAAGTAGCCGCACAACATGCACTGAAGAACCGCAAACTCAATCCCTCTTATCTGTACCACAATGGGTAACCGCTGGTAGCCGTGTGGGGAGTCGGTTTTAACGACGGCAGGAAGCACGGGCTGAACGAGGTGGAAACCATTGTTTCGGGTTTGAAAGCCAGGGGCTTTAGCATTATGTTGGGTGTACCCACCCATTGGCGCACCCTAGATAGAGATACGGAGCCCGACCCGAAGCTGCACGAATTGATCACTCAATGTGATGTCATTATGCCCTGGTTCGTAGGGCGTTACAACGAGCAAAGCTATACCGCCACCTATCACGAGCAGATCCGGAAAGACCTGGTATGGGCCGGGGAGAAAAAAGTCGATTATGCACCGCTGGTTTTTCCCGGGTTCACCTGGAAGAATATGTATGGCCCGCATACTACCCAGATAGAGCGTAATAAAGGTACTTTTCTCTGGAAACAACTCGCCGGAGCAATCGGTGCAGGGGCAAAAATGGTCTATGTAGCCATGTTTGATGAAATAGACGAAGGTACCGCCATCTTTAAATGTGCTAAACAAGTACCCGTAGGCGAAAGTTATTTTCTCTCTATAGACCCGGAGTTTGGAACAGACCATTATCTCTGGCTGACAGGACAGGCAGCTAAAATGCTTCGTAAAGAGATACCGCTGAGTATGGAGATGCCTCTACGGTAGTGGGACTCAAATAACGAAAAGGTTGAATGCGAAAGCCACAAACATAGCCCGGGTTTTTAATCCCGGTTATGTCAGAAGATTTTTTAAGCTGTGAAACAGCGACAGATTCCAGCCCAGCACGGAAGTGTTGGGTATCAGGGTAGTAGCTCTTGGAGTACTGAAGGCACGACATAAAACTACCGGAGGGGTTTCGGCCGTTCCCTCTGGACTTAAAATCCTGATATACAATAACCCTAATATAAAATACCTGGAAAGTTACAAATGATAAGTCAAACAATCCCCAAAGGGGATCTATCAATAGCCCAGGGTAGAGCGTAGCGACACCCTGGGTTAATGGGTATCTAACCATCAACCCTGAAAGGGTTGTACTATGCAATACACTGATGTAGAACCTTTTCAAGGTTCAACCTATGTATCCTCATATCCGGGGATTCACTTTGCTCAGCCCCGGGCTATTGATAGATCCCCTGCTGGGATGATTTGACCTTCAATGGATAAGTTGAATGCCGGCTCAAATGAATTTTTACACATTCTCTCCGGAGAGGAACTTAAAAACGTCTTGTAAAAGAAGAACTTTTAATACACCTTCTTGAATTATAAACAAATCCTATAAACCATGAAAAAACCACTTTATTCTTTCCTTTTTTTCAGCCTCCTGATCGTTGCAGCTTCCTGTAAAAACCAAAGTAAACCGGAGCCGGTAGCTGATACCTCCGGGACTATGCCGCAAAATCCTTTTATCACTCATATGTATACTGCCGACCCTTCGGCACGTGTGTGGGAAGACGGCTGGTTGTATGTATATGCGTCGCACGACATGGCCCCTGCCCGCGGATACGATTTTATGGATAAATACCATGTCTTCTCTACCGACGATATGATCTATTGGGTAGACCACGGCCAGATACTGGAAGCCAAAGATGTACCCTGGGGCGGTGTGTTACCCAACGGAGGAACGTTTATGTGGGTACCCGATTGTGCCTATAAAGAGGGGAAGTACTATTTCTATTTTCCCCACCCCAGCGGTCCGGAGTGGAATAACTCCTGGAAGATCGGTATTGCAGTGAGCGACGAGCCTGCATCCGGTTTCGTTTGCTTAGACCATTGGCTGCCCGGATTGCCTGACGACGGAGAGATCGATCCTTGTATCTTTGTGGACAATGACGGGCAGGCCTACTTCTATTACGGTGGCGGTGGTACCTGCTACGGCGCCCGGTTGAAGGATAGTATGATCGGGATCGATGGCGAGCTCCAACGGATGGAGGGACTGGAAGATTTCCACGAAGCGGCCTGGGTCCATAAAAGAGAGGGTATATATTACCTCTCCTATTCCGATAACCACGATGAGAACCGGAACGACGGCGTGGCCGGTGATAACCGGATGCGTTACGCCATCAGCGATCATCCCCTGGGCCCCTGGGAGCATAAAGGTATTTATATGGAATACACAAACAGTTACACCAATCATGGCTCTATTGTCGAATACAAAGGTCAATGGTATGCTTTTTACTACAACAGCGCCCTTTCTGAAGCCAACGGGGAATTTAGCGACTGGCTGCGCTCTGTCTGTGTGGATAAGCTTTATTATAACGAGGACGGAACCATTCAACTGGTAGAACAAACTCGCTGACCTAAGCGGGTGTTCCGGGTAGGATGTAGGTTGATGTGTGGGAAAGTTAGTATGTATTCATGAAAGTTATAAAAATGGATTTTGGTAGCACGGTGTCACATAATTCTGGTTAATAATTAGTTAAGTGTGGCAGGTGCCTTTCAGGAGGTAGTACCACTGCCACCGTTGTTCTTTCTATATACTAAGTTTTTCTATCCATACCTTATTCTTATTTTAACTCCCCGTTTATCAAAAGCGGTGAGACCCGGGTCTCAGTACCTATTAGACCCGGGTGGGAGCACCAGTAAGACCCGGATCTAACGGGTGCTCCCACCCGGGTGAGACCAATAATTGATAAGTTGATCTATAAAAAGAACAAGGCTTTGCCGGGAAAAATCTCCCAGGCTGTTTTCCCACCGTTTCCCCAACCGGTTAAACAGGTTATGGGCTTCGGTAGCGTG
>JAJPZL010000445.1 GCA_021204375.1 Bacteroides sp. | reverse complement strand
ATTGTGTATCTTTCCTTCATTACTTTTACATTTATGACCGATCATCTATAAGAACCATCGTATGAAAGCAATTCTATTATCCATTTTATTCTTTTTACCTATTGGTGTGACAGTCAACGGAAAGAATTATCCGACTGACAAAGAGTATCTGAGAAAAGTCCTTTCCAATCTGGAAAAGATCGAATCGGCGAGTTATTATACCCTTAGTGAAGCATGGCAACCAGGAGACAGTATTCCTATATATGCTACCCGTCATTTTACTAAAGAGTATACCGACCCAAAAGATAGTACCATTGGTGCAAGTTTTGTAACTTTCAACGGAGAAGATACGATCCTATTGGAATTTGGTTACAACGGCGATATCCTGGCAACGACTTACCAGGAACATCAGGGAGTGATGATAGACGATTTCACCACTCGGGATCTGCCTTTTCGTCCACTTGCACCTCCCTTTTTCAACTATACCAAAAGCATTCTTAACTATATTCTTACCACTCAGGATAATATTACAGTCGAGCTGGAAGAGAGAAAAGATGAATATTACCTGAAACTATCCATTGAGGAAGATAGACAGGTGGAGTTCTTCGGAAAAGCTTACCACATGACGGAAAATCCCTATCTTTTCGGAGATACCCGTTCCCAATACGAATTATGGATCAGTAACGCCAATGACCTCCCTTATAAAAAACGTAGAGAAATGGCTCATTCGATCTCCGCCCAGCTATGTTACGATGCAGTATTTAATACCCTCTGTATCGAAGATTTTGATCTGTATGCCTGTTTTCCGAATGGCTATGAGATCAGGAGATATGGTGAAAAAAGAGAGGAGCAACCGCCGGTCTCAGCACTTGTGGGAGAGAAAGCACCCCTGTGGACGTTACCCAACGCTCAGGAACAACCGGTTTCCCTGACTGATCTACCAGGAAAAGTAGTCCTGATGGAATTTACCGGTATAGGTTATGGCCCCTGCCGGATGGCTATTCCTTTCCTGAACGAATTAAAGGAGAGGTTCGGTACCGGGGAGTTATCAGTCATAGCCCTGGAAAGCTAGGTGAAGAACCTACGTTCTATCCGGGTTTATACTGATAAGAACGGAATAAACTACCCTACCCTATGTGCAACCGAAGAGATTATTAAAGCGTACCGGATAGACTCCTATCCTATCTTTTTTATACTGGATGAGAACCGTACGATCCGAAAGGTGTTGAGAGGATATAGTGAAGAGAGTAGTGGGAAAGAGATATTGGAGATGATAGAGGAACTTTTATAAAAGAAAAAAGGGAAGAGACCGCTCCCGGTTCCTTCCCTTTCCTTATCCACACAACTATTTACATTACTTACTGCACTTCCAGCACTACAATGGAGCAAGCCGGTAAGTTAATATCCACCGATCCTTTATTTACTTTAGCACCGCTGAAAGCAACCGGTTTTACTACATCTGGATTTTCAAAGGTATTGTGATCGGTAATAGTCTTTGTAGTCAGCATACGGCCATTCACGCTCTTTACCTTTACATTATCCAGGCTCAGGCTAACCTGCTGGTTATTCTTTAAATCTACATTGGCCAGGGTGATGTGTATTTTACCATTCTCCGCTTTGGAAGCCGAGGCACTGACCATCGGGACTTCGCGGCCGTCTCTTGCTTTCTGTACATCACAGATAAGTTGCAAAGGCAGGTATGTAGCATCCTGGTGCACTTTGTACATCTCAAAGACATGGTAAGTAGGGGTCAGTACCATCTTTGTATCCTGCGTCAGGATCATAGACTGGAGTACATTGACAATTTGTGCAATATTAGCCATTTTCAGGCGATCGGTATATTTATGAAATACATTCAGGCTGAGGGCAGCCACAAAAGCATCGCGCATGGTATTTTGCTGATACAAGTGCCCACGAACAGTTCCCGGTTCTTCGTCCCACCAGGTACCCCACTCGTCCAGCATCAACGCTACACGTTTTCTGGGGTCGTATTTATCCATAATAGCAATGTGCTTTTTGATCACATCCTCTACCTCCAGGCATTTACCCATGGTCCAGTAGTGATCCTCTTCGGTAAACTGAGTAGCCGCTCCTTTACTACCGCTCCAACCGGTTACGGTATAGTAATGGAGAGAGAGTCCTTCTATGCGGGCTCCTACCCTATCCATCAGTACCTCCGTCCAGGTATAATCGTAATCGCTAGCACCGCTGGCAATTTTAAAAAGTTTATTACCATCATACTCCCGGCAATAAGTAGCATAACGACGATAGAGGTCGGCATAATATTCCGGACGCATGCTACCGCCACATCCCCAACTTTCATTTCCTACACCCAAGAATTTTACTTTCCACGCTTTATCACGGCCATTTTCCCGGCGCAGGCGGGCCATCGGGCTATCTCCGTCCGAGGTCATATACTCTACCCATTTAGCCATCTCCTCTACGGTACCGCTTCCTACATTGGCACTGATATAGGGTTCACACTCCAGTAACTCACACAGATTCAGAAACTCGTGGGTACCAAAACTGTTATCTTCGACCGTACCACCCCAGTTGTTATTTACCATAGTGGGGCGTTTCTCACGCGGCCCGATACCATCTGTCCAGTGATACTCGTCTGCAAAACAGCCGCCCGGCCAGCGCAGGTTGGGAATACTCAGGTTCTTAAGTGCCTGTAATACGTCGGTACGATAACCCTGTGTATTGGGAATATGGGAATTCTCTCCGACCCACAGTCCACCATAAATACAGCTTCCCAGGTGTTCGGCAAACTGTCCGTAAATGTGCCGGCTGATCACTTCTGTTCCCTGATCAGGGAAAATCTTAATACTTGCTTCCTTTTGTGCAAATAGCGGCATCATACAAAATGCCATAGTACCCAATAGTGTTTTTCGCATGTTTCTTAGTTTTTATTTCAATAAGTAAATGGTTCTGTTCTCAGATAGACTTTGTAATTCCCGATACTTCCGGGAGCACCCTCTTCGGCACGGGGCAGGTACCGGAATCCGGTTACCTCTACCTCCTGTCCTAGATCAATTACAAGGTAGTGAGGATATCCCACTCCTTCCACTGTTCTCCAGTAAGTAGACTCCTGCAGGTCGAATACCTTATCGGCCGTATGGTTACCCCGGTCGGCTTCTTCACTGTCGGCATATACAATCTTCCACGATTCACGGGAAAGGGGTTGTCCGTCAGCTCCCAATATATACATTTCAGTAATTGCTGCTATATCTCCCCGATCCTGGGCATTCAACCCTTCCATACAAAAATAACGGGATTGAATGCTTTTACCAAACTTAATATCCTGCCATCCGTTGCCTGCGGAGAATTTTCCATTAAAAACAGATTTTTCTCCAGCCAGATTGAGCGTTTCGCCCTCTTTACGGTTCTTAGAGAATTTTTGTTGACGCAACATATCGAGGATAGGAGTCTTAATACCTGCTACGGTAGCCTGTTCCGGACCTTTCAGATCGAGAATAATGATCTCATTTTCTCCCTTCTTCAGCCAGCAGCCCGGCATAAACAGGGTTTGCTGCGGGCCGATCTCCCAGAAACGTCCGATGGATATTCCATTGACCCATACCATACCTTTTCCCCAGTTCTGCATATCCAGGAATACATCGCCGGTCTCTTTCAGCCGGAAAGTAGCTTTGTAATAAGCCGGGGCTTCCTGTTTCTCACCGGATAGATAATTTTTATCTTTTACAAAACGGCTATCTACCGGGAAACTATATACCTGCCAGTTCTTTAATTCAGTTGTTCCGGCGGTTGTATGAAGTTCTACCTTTTCGGTAATACCTTTACGATCATGGATCGCTTTTCCGAAGTTAACACGTCCCATGGCCTCTACTAGAATATCTAATTGTGCACCAGCCGGCAACATCGGAAATTCTACCTTGTTCTCTCCTTTGCGACGGTCCATTATAGCAATGTGACGTCCGTCTAAAAATACCTGTGCCCAATCGTGCGGTTTTGTAATAACCAGCGTAGTAGGTTTATCGATAACAGGGAGAGTAGTACGATACAGAATAGTCCCCCATCCCTGGTCAAACTGCTCCATCGGTTTAATATCTTCGCTCAGGATGGCTTCCGGCAGGTTATCAAACAGGGGAGCTAACTGGGTAAAAGTAATTTCTGGGATCTCAATAACCGGATAAGGGGCAGGTACTTCCGGCAACGTTTCTCCTTAGGGTAAATAATCGGCCAGTAAGTCACGTAGTTTAAAGTATTTATCGGTAGCCCATCCGGCTTCACTGATCGGTGCATCATAATCGTACGAACTACACATGGCTGAATAAGCGGGGCTATTGGCACCTCCCCAATGTCCGAAAGTGGTTCCTCCGTGGGTCATATAGAGACTGAAGGAGATATTCCGGTCGAGCATCCTTTTTATACCGTTAACCATCGCTGTTGCATCACGGGTTTCGTGCTTCCGTCCCCAGTGGTCGAACCAGCCACTCCAGAACTCACTACACATCAGCGGAGATTCCGGACGCAGCTCTTCTAACTTTTTAAATTGCTGGTCAATATCGGCTCCGGTACCAAAGTTCACCGTCCATATCAGATCGTCGAGTGCATTGTTAGTAAAATTAGAACTCCAGTCGCACTGGAAAAGGGGAACTTCATTAAACCCGGCTTCCCGTACTATATCCCGGATGGCTGATATATAGGGTTTATCAGTGCTGCATGATCCATACTCATTTTCCACCTGTACCATAATAATGTTTCCTCCCCGGGTTATCTGCAGGTCGGCCAGCTGTTTCCCTACCTCTTTCATAAAGATCTCCGTACGTTCCATATAGTAGGGATCCAGTGTACGTAGTTCGATATCCTGTTTTTTGAGTAACCACCAGGGTAGTCTACCCATTTCCCACTCTGCACACACATAAGGTCCGGGGCGTACAATGACCCACATACCGTGCTTCTGTGCCAGTTTACAGAAAGCGGCAATGTCGTTCTGGCCTTTAAAATCAAACATACCTTCCTGCTGTTCGTGAATATTCCAGAACACATACAGGCAAATAGTATTCATACCCAAAGCTTTACACATCTGGATACGATGTTCCCAGTACTCTGCCGGAATACGGGTATAATGCAGCTCGGCTGCTTTTATCAGAAAAGGTTCGTCGTTTAAAAGAAAAGTTTTATATGATTATCCGCATAATGTCCTATTATAAATTCTGGATTTGAAGTCGGA
>JAJPZL010000007.1 GCA_021204375.1 Bacteroides sp. | reverse complement strand
GAATAGAAGGAATAATAAATTTAGCTTTTTCATGATATTAACTGTATAATGGTTTAAAAGTTTATAGATGCTGAGAATTCAAGGGTGAAAGGACGAATATATTTACCCGCCATCCAGGTGTTTTTAAAATGGGTGGCTTCATCCTTTTGTATCAGTTCAGATCCGGCAATGGTGCCGGTAGCACCTGTCTGGTTCAGGAAGTTGATCACGGTAGCACCGAGAGTAAGTTTATCGTTTACTTTATAGCTCACTCCTCCGAAAGTTTCCCAGTGACCGTTAAAATAGAGTGCATTACTCAGGTTGGCATAGGTTTTACTGAAATACCGGAAACTGGTTCAGATGTTTATTTTACCGGCAATGGTATAACTAGGGTCAATCTCGATCAATACCTCCGGGATCTCGGTTACGTTATTCCCGGTCGCATTGATGCTCTTTACGGTCCCGTCGGAAAACACCACATCCGTCTCGAACTTTTTATAAGTCGGTTTCTGGTAGGTGAAGAGGAAGTGCAGATTAAAATTCCTGAATGGTTGTAATACAGTATCCGTAGTCCATCCAATGGTTTTTATATCGTAATTAAAAGTTGTAGCTTTGGTCTCATTCTTACCGGCATCGGGATAACTGATATTTACTACCGTGCGGTTATTATCTTTTCCGATGTAAGATACCAGAGAGGTTACACTGAGCCAGTCGTTGTTAAAGAAGAGGCCGGCCCGCCCTAACTTGATCATGGTTTGTTTGGTAGAGGGATAATCGGGGGTCGCATAATCCTCAATACGAGGATGGCGGGTATTCATCATACCATCTACAGTAAAGCCCAGATAATCGTTCAGGCGATAAGTCAGGGCAGCAGTAAGAGCGTAGTTGAAATAATTTCCTTTAAAACTGACCGGTTGCACGGTTTCGGTTGTTCCCGGAATGGTGGTACCTATATGAAAATTCTCAAAACGTTCGTAAGGCAGGCTCTTTCCTTTATATTTGTAATACTCAGCTCGCCCCCCCAGATAGAGGTTGAAACGGTCGGTTATATCCCAGTTATCTGTAACATAAAGAGCCAGTTTATTTTCCGATCCGTCATAAAACTCGGAACCTCCGTAATTATAGGCATAATCTGTGATCTGGCTGGTAGAGCCGGCATCTGTAATATGCGAGAGCAGGCGGGGAGAGCCGGTTGCCTCCTGGTCGTACCGGGTTGTGTTAGACCAGTATATGACATTATAGTACCACTGGTTAAGACCAACCCTCCACTGGTGGGAGCCGCTCTTTTTGAGTAGTTCCGAGGTGAGCATATAGAAGTCTACATTCCCGTAATGGAAATAGAGCATTCTGTTCTGTTTCATTCCTGTAAAGCGGTCATTGGTGCCGTTATAATAGTAGATATCTGCATCTGTATCGTTTCCGGAACCTTCTTCAATCCCGTCTGTTACCTTTTTAATCGTGGGGGCACCGATCCAAAGATAACTATTATAACTGGAAATACCTTTAGCGCTCAGTTTCCATTGCAAACCGTTATCAAATGTATAATCCAGGTTCATCATCAGTTCATTGGCATGATTTTGCGATTCATCATTGATCCCTACTTCGGAGACTTTGCCGGTGCGCATATCCAGCATCCTGAAACGTCCTTCTACCGGGACGTACGAGCTCGTTCCGAGCGGTGCACCGGGAACCTCTTTCACACTTCCGTCTCCTACATAGATAAAAGGTGCCAGCTCTATTACTCCGTCCAGCCTGCGGGAGTTGGAGTATTTATATTGCAGGCTGAGCGTTCCTTTGTTACCCAGTTTACGGGTAATTGCTGCTTTATAGAGTTGGGTGCGATCCTGATACGGAGTAAAGCGAAGTTTAAAACTACCCGGGTCAAAGTTCTGGTAAATACTGGCAGCATAGAGCCAGTTCTCAGCGAGCTTTCCTGATAGCCCGAGGTCAAAACGCTGCAAACAAAAATGGTTGGTGTTATAGTTTAATATCCCCCGGAATTCTTCGGTGTCCATATTAGAGAAAGAGTTTACTGCATACGCTATATTACCGGTGGTAATAGCTGTTTCAGATATCTGCATTAACCCTACTTGTTTAAGACTGGCATCACTGCGCCAGTGGGTCGATACACTTTATAGTACAGAAGAGTAGACTACCGGCAGTCCGTTCTCATATACACTTACATCTTCACTGGGAAGTCCGATGGAGATCTCCCGCGGGCCGTTCGCATTGGCAGCGTTGAGCATTACATTCCGGTCGCTCTCTTTGGGTTTAACCTGGAGCGTGTCTGCCGACAATATTTCCTGTGCCTGTACAGCATTCAATGTAAATAGCAGGCTTAAAGCGATAAAAGGTTTCACAAAAGTTTTCATGGTATATAACTCTGAGTTGATATAAATTCCGTATCAGGAAGTAGTTACACTGCAAAGCTATGGGGAATCAGTGCGGTTTGTTGGAATAAGTAGCTTCAAAGTAGACTTTTTAAAAGCAGAGAAAGGTTTAATTATTTGTTTATCAGATATATGTATGAATATGAAAGTTTTTTTCAGGTAGATGTAATTCACTATAAATGCAGAAAAATAGTTGTATATTTGTAGGTATAAAAAGCACCCTGATCAATCCGTTGATCTTAAAACCGGAATACTATGCGAACTATTCTTTTTTTTTGTTCCTTATTATCGCTGCTTTTCCAGTGCATGTACTGGGAGCAGAGAGAGATGAACTCCTTCGCCAGCTGGATAAGGCCGTGAAAAATCGTTCTTTTTATATGGAGCGAAAAAGAGCATCGTATTGATAGCCTCAAAAAATATTCCGGGAAGATATGTTTCCCCGGCAGCGGTATACCCTTAATCATGAAATATACCGGGAATATTATACTTATCGAAGTGATTCAGCCATGCGGTATGTATATGATAACCTGGAGATAGCCCGGCAGGAGCAGGATCTGTTTTTCCACGATAGAGCCACTATTGCCCTTTCTATGCTGCTTAGTACCACAGGGCTCTACCTGGAATCGATTGAAAACCTCGGAAAGATCAATCGCTCCACACTGGATGATGCATTACTGCCTGAATACTATTTTATTTCGGAATGGACCTATAACACAGCAGCCGAATATAGCAACGACAGTTTATATGCGCCCCGCTACAACTATACCAAAGGGTTATGCCGCAATTCTATTTTTGCCTTGCTTGCTGAAGATACCCAGGAGTATAACTATTATCAGAGTAAAGTCTATATGGCTGAAGGGAGAATGGAAGAGGCACTGGATCTTTTTCTTAAAACTTATCAGCAGTTACCGGTGGATACCCGGTTGTATGCTATGATCACTTACGATATTTCTACTATTTATAAACGGTTTGGTAATCTGGAACTGTGCGAGAAGTTCCTCATCTTTGCCTCTATTTCCGACCAGGTATGTCCTTTGAAAGAGAATCTGGCTATGCAGGAACTATCCCTCTATCTTTTCCAGTACAAACCCCACAACCTGGAACGGGCCTACCACTATATCCAATGTTCAATGGAGGACGCCCGGTTTTACAACAACCGGTTACGTATTGTGTAGATATCTGAGAAGTTACCCACTATAGTAAAGGCATTCCAGCTGGCTAATGAAAAGAAACAGGCACGGCTTACCTTCTTCCTGATCATTATCAGCCTGCTTTCTCTCCTTACTATCCTCTCTATGATCTATATATACAGGCAAATGGGAGAAGTAAAGAAGAGCCGCAGGCAACTTTCTTTGCTCAATAAGCAATTGAGCTTCCTCAATAATAGTCTTCAGGATGCCAACCACACCCGCGAGGAGTATGTCGGGCTCTTTATGGATCTCTGCTCCAGTTATATTGAGAAACTGGACCGATACCGGGAGATGGTAAAACGGAAAATTACCACTGGTCAGGTAGAACACCTGTATAAAATGACCAGTTCCCGTCGCGCCATTGAAGTAGAGTTTGATGAATTCCTGTATAACTTTGATAGCGCTTTTCTGAGCCTTTATCCCGGCTTTGTGGAGGAATTTAATCTGTTACTGCTAGAAGATCATCGTATATCGGTGAAAAAGGGAAAGTTCCTGAACACGGAACTCCGTATATTTGCCCTGATCCGGTTGGGAATTTCGGATAGTTCGAAAATCGCAGCCTTTTTGCGTTACTCTCCCCAGACTATTTATAATTACCGCACCCGGGTAAAGAATGTAGCAAAGGGAGATCGGAGTACTTTTGAACAGCATATTATGGAGATCGGTGCTGTCGGAACTTCTACTTCTTAAAGATAGTATCTCCTTACTCCTGGGTAATAGCCCCCACTGAGCGGAACTGATCTGAGGAAAGTAATTTTATCAAAAACTCTTTATTATCGGCCGGAGAAGCATATTTTGTCATTCTTCTATAAGTCTCTGAGGCTATATCTATTTCTTCCATAGCTTCTTTAGTCTCTTCTATCTGCTCGTCAGGAATAGTTTATAGTTTCAGATATTCAGGCTTACACGGTATAATTCTCCCTTGTTTATAAGCATAGTCAATTCTGCGGCTGCACCGGCAGATACCACCCACTCCACAATACTCTTTCAGGAACTCACTCATCTTTTTCCGGCTCCGGGATAGTATCTGCCGGTAGGATTCAGGAGTAATATCCAGTATCTCACCTCCTGTACGGCTATCTATCCGGAACATGGTACACAAAATGAAAATAGCACGACTGCGGTTATCCAGGCATTGCAGCATCATATTGGTACAGGCGCGTTTAAGTTCTTCTGCCAGTTCTGCTTTTTCCTCCTCTTCAAATGCGTTACTTTCCTGCTGTACACTACAAATATCCGCCCCAAAGAACTCAAAAGTAAGTTTCGGCCTGCCGGATTGCTTTTTCCGGTAATCCAACAGCGTATTTACGGCCAGGCAGTATACCCAGGTAGTAAAGGAGGATTCCCGGCGATAGGTGGAGAGATGGGTGAGAAGTTTAACCATTATATCCTGACTCGCATCCTGTGCTTCTGTAGGATTACCAAGCATTCGCAAAGAGAGGTTGTACACAAGATCCTGCACACTGATAAGTAGATTCTCTAAAGCTTGCTGATTTCCCTGTATAGAAGAGTCTACCCATTTTTTTCATTTGTTCTGTTTTCATACTTATTGTTTTTATGGTTAGACTTCTCCGAAAGAGGATTGTGACAAAAATAACAGATAAAAATATTTTTCGCTGTAAATAAT
>JAJPZL010000304.1 GCA_021204375.1 Bacteroides sp. | reverse complement strand
ACCCAGTGCAACAAAATCAGCTACGATCAGGTTATTCATTAACTCTGCGTCATCCTCTCCACACGATTGAAAAGAAGGAATAAATAGTAAAAAAAAGAAAAGGATAAGTATATTTGATCTTTTCATACAAGAACTTTATAAACCGGTTTATTATAAAAATGCACGCACTATTTGAATACTGCGTGTGTGTGAGTTAAAAGTGAAAAGTTTCCTCAAAATTATCTCCTTAAGTGCAGTATTTTTATCTTTGCTGCATTTTAATAGTAAACACGTGTTTGGCAGGAATGAACGAGTTTGAACTGACTGAAGGGTGTAGACAAGGAGATAACCATGCCCGCAGGTTACTGTACGAACAGTATGCCGGGCGGATGTTGGTTATTTGTATGCGCTATCTGGGTGACAGGGAAGCGGCTCAGGATCTCCTGCATGACGGTTTTATTAAGATATTCGATTCATTTGATAAATTCACCTGGCGTGGCGAGGGCTCTTTGAGAGCCTGGATGGAACGGGTAATGATCAATGTGGTTTTGCAGCAACTGCGGAAAAACGATGTGTTGCAACAGGCTACTAACCTGGACGATTCTCCTCAGCTGTATGAAGAACCGGATGTTTTGGAAATCGAAGCAATCCCTCAGAAAGTATTAATGCAGTTTATCAGTGAATTACCGGAGGGTTACAGGACTGTATTTAACCTGTATACGATCGAAGAGAAATCTCACAAAGAAATTGCGTTTCTTCTGGGGATCAATGAAAAATCTTCCGCCTCACAGCTTTTTCGTGCAAAGAGCGCACTGGCTAAAAGAGTGAAGGAGTATTTTAAGCAACAGTAAGTATGAAAAAGATGGATGAACCGTGGTTGAATAAGGTCAGGGATTCTCTGAAAGAGTATGAGGAGCCTGTACCGGTGGGTAGTTGGGAGAAGCTTGAAAGAGAACTTTTGACTGTTCCCGGAATCTCTGTATACAAGCGTCGCAGGATATATATGGCAGTAGCTGCTGTATTTCTCTTGTTACTCTCTTCTGCCTATATGGTTTCTCTTTATCTATCCGGAACCACTATGGAAGAAATATCTTCCCCGGTAGTAACTTTAGTACCTGATCCTCTTACTCCTTTGCATAAGCCTGACAGCCAGAATCCGGATGTACCTGCCTTGCCGGAATACAGAGAGAGTTATCAGTCTGTCCGGCAAACTGTTGCTCTTACACCGGAGGCACAAGAAGTGATGCCGGAAGGAAAGAATGAAATTTTACCAGGTGAAATTACTGAAGAAGAGCCCTTTTTAAAAGAAGAACTTCCTGATGAAAAAGAAGCGTTATATGCTGATACTCCCTCTGTAGAGCGGAGAAAAGTTACTCCCTCTTCCAAAGATAAGCTCCATTTGCCGGTCGATACCAAAAAAATGAGGGATTCACGGGGCTGGTCTATGGGGTTGGCCGTGGCTAATGCTACCGGTGTTTCAGGAGCGGGCGATAATTATATGGAATATAACAAATTAAGCCTTTCTACCATGGCTACTGATGGGATCTATTCCGTAGAATCAGATGCTTTAGTGATAAGAGAAACGAATTCTCCCTATACACAGAGATTGCAGGATGTAGATTATAATCATCACCAACCCGTTACTGCCGGTGTCTCTGTAAGAAAAGAGCTTTCCCGGGGATTCTCGCTGGAGACCGGATTGATGTATACTTTCCTGAGTTCGGATGCTTCTATTGATAATGAATATGTTAAAAAACAAGAACAGAAGCTTCACTATCTGGGGATTCCTTTGAAAGCTAACTGGACATTCTGGGAAAGGAGTCGTCTCAGTCTCTATGTTTCCGGTGGAGGTATGGTGGAAAAGTCCATCGCAGGAGAGACCGGTTATGTGTTTACCCAGGCCGGAAAAGAGATGAATGCAGGAAAAAGCACTTATAAGAACAGTAATTTGAAAGTAAAAGAGTTACAGTGGTCTCTTTCGGCTGCTGCCGGTATACAGTATCATATTAACCGTTACCTGGGCCTCTATACAGAACCAGGGGTAGCTTACTATTTTGATGATGGCTCTGAGGTACAGACCATCCGGAAAGAGCGTCCGTTCAATTTTAATCTTCAGGTTGGTTTCCGGTTCAGTTACTGATATCCTTTACCGTTGTATCATATCCGGTTTGCAAAAGAATTTGGTACAATGAAAGATATTGCCTACTTTTGCAGCCAATTCTTTTAAATGTATCATTGCCCTGAGTAGCCGTGTGCTTGAACACCACGTAAAAAACAAGGTTTTATGAATAATAAAGTATCTGTCCCCTTTATGCTATTGGGGATTCTTTTCAATGTCTGTCTGATCGCAGCCAATCTTCTTGAAACCAAAGTGATCCAGGTTTTTAGACTTTCCGTTACAGCCGGATTGATGGTTTTTCCTATCTCTTATATTATTAATGATTGCATAGCCGAGGTCTATGGTTTTAAAAAAGCGCGTTTAATTATATGGACAGGCTTTGCCATGAACTTTTTTGTAGTATTATTAGGACAACTTGCGGTGGCTCTTCCGGCTGCCTCTTTCTGGGAAGGGGAAGAACATTTTAATTTTGTTTTTGGCCTGGCTCCCCGTATTGTATTAGCGAGCTTACTGGCATTTCTGGTAGGTTCCTTTCTGAATGCCTATGTAATGAGTAAAATGAAGATTGCCAGTCAGGGAAAGAACTTTTCCGCCAGAGCCATCTGGTCAACAGTAGTAGGTGAGACTGCTGATTCCTTTATTTTCTTTCCACTTGCTTTCGGCTGGATCATTCCCTGGCGGGAGTTGATGATCATGATGGCGCTACAGATCGTTCTTAATACCATCTATGAAATATTCATTCTTCCGGTTACTATCCGTGTCGTGAATTATATTAAAAAGGTAGAGGACGATGATGTATATGATACGGATATCTCTTACAACATATTGAAGATAAAAGATATCTGATCCTCTTTTCCTAAGTTTTAAATTCAATATAAATTTTTATATATGAAAAAAAGGAGAAAGTGCAGTAGTGCTTTTTAGCGGAGGACAGGATTCAACCACCTCGCTTTTCTGGACACTCAGAAAATTTAAAAAAGTGTATGCACTGAGTTTTTTATATGGGCAGAAACATGCCCACGAAGTAGATCTGGCCCGGCAGATAGCCGAAGAAGCCGATGTAGAGTTCCAGTTAATGGATACCTCTTTTATTGCTTCCCTGGCCGGTAATTCCCTGACAGACTCCTCTGTAGTTATGGATAAAGAGGTGATTCCAGGTAACCTGCCTAATACATTTATACCCGGAAGAAATCTCTTCTTTCTGAGTATTGCTACTGTTTTTGCCAGAGAAAGAGGAGTAAGTGATCTGGTTACGGGAGTTTCTCAGACCGATTATAGTGGTTATCCGGATTGCCGTGACTCTTTTATCAAATCCCTGAATGTAACCCTTAACCTGGCTATGGAAGAGCAGTTCGTTATTTATACACCCCTGATGTGGCTGGATAAAACAGAAACATGGGCTTTAGCCGACGAACTGGGAATATTTAATCTCATTCGTTCCCGTACCATGACCTGTTATAACGGGCTGCCTGCTGACGGGTGCGGAGAGTGTCCCGCCTGTAAACTACGCCAAAGAGGACTGGAGAATTATTTAGCACTTAAAAACAAAAAATAGTATAGCTGATTTAAAGGAACCACTCTCTCTGCTGGGAGGTAAAACAGAATATAAACAAGACTATGCACCGGAGGTACTGGAAGCCTTTGATAACAAACACCCCCATAATGATTACTGGGTACAATTTAATTGTCCGGAGTTTACCAGTTTGTGTCCTATTACCGGACAACCTGACTTTACAGAGATACGTATATGCTATCTGCTCGATATAAAGATGGTAGAGAGTAAAAGCCTGAAACTTTATCTGTTCAGTTTCCGGAATCATGGAACCTTTCATGAAGATTGTGTAAATATCATTATGAAAGATCTGATCAAACTCATGGATCCGAAATATATGGAAGTAACCGGTATATTCACTCCCCGGGGCGGGATCTCTATTTATCCGTATACCAATTACGGCCGTCCGGATACCTGGTATGAAGAGATGGCCCGCCAAAGGTTGATGAACCGTACTTTTTAATCCTATTCATGATGATACGGGCCGTTATTCAGTATAGTATAGGCTCTGTATAACTGTTCTACAAAAATGAGGCGTACCATTTGGTGGGAGAAGGTCATTTTCGATAAAGATATCTTTTCCTGAGCGGCCTGATACACCTTCTGAGAAAAGCCGTACGGGCCGCCTATAATAAAGACCAGCCGTTTGGATACGTTTATCATCTTTTTTTCTAGCCAGTAAGCTAAATCGAGTGACCGGTATTCTTTTCCATATTCATCCAGTAACACTACATGATCTCCCGGTTGTAAAGTCTTCAGGATCAGTTCCCCCTCTTTCTCTTTTTGCTGGTCCATGCTCAGGTTACGGTTATTCTTCAGTTCCGGGATTACTTTCATTGTGAAGGGTACAAAATGCTTTACCCGGTCTATGTAATCCTGGATAGTTGTGATATAGTGTTTCTCCACAGTTCTTCCTACTACAATCAGTGAAATCTTCATATGTTTTTTCTTTTGTGCAAAATTATTATAAATATAGAGTCTTCCGATTCAGCTTTCCTGGCTCTGCATCATAGTACCGGATTTTTAGAAACAAATTCCTGTCCGGTATAACTAAAAATATCTATATTTGCACCATAGGGTAGAGGTAGGCTGCGGAGAATCCCCGGTTTACTTTACCGTGCCAGGTACAAACAAATTTGCAAGGGAATGAAGCGTCTTTATTTTATATTACTGATATGCATACTGGTTATCTTCAGGCTGACAGGTCAGAATGTGTCTGTAAAATCAAATATGTTATATGATGCTATGACTACTCTCAATGCCGGAGTGGAATTCTCACTCGCCTCCCGGTGGACCCTGGATCTGGAAGCTGCTCTTAATCCCTGGAAATATTCGGAAGAGGCTCAGCTTAAACACTGGTTTATACAGCCAGAACTTCGTTACTGGCCCTGCCGTAAATTTGAAGGCCATTTTGTAGGAGCTCATTTTCTCTACGGAGATTATGATGTAGAAGGAACCTCCTTTTTTAAGGACAGGAAATATGATGGAACTATGGTGGGGGGGGAGGGCTCTCCTACGGATATCAATGGGTTGTTTCTC
>JAJPZL010000022.1 GCA_021204375.1 Bacteroides sp. | reverse complement strand
AACCGTAAGGAAGATGATAAGGATATCTTGAAAATGTATTTTGACGGGATACGCATCTACCAGAAATGCACCACTACCACCCAGGGTAATTAATTCGAATTGTTGTTGTAGAAAACACAGGAATACCCCGAGAAGAATGCCGGCAAATGCACCAAAGAAAGAGATCATTCTTCCTTCAAATAGAAAAATACGGGCGATAAGTTTTTGATCCGCTCCCATATTACGTAGGGTAACTACATCTTTTTTCTTATCTAAAATAAGCATGGAAAGGGAACCTATTACGTTAAAACAGGCAATAGCCAGTATAAAGGTGAGAAATAGATAGGAGATAAGCTTTTCTATCTCCATAATACGGAATACATCTGCCTGTTGTTCATACCTGTCCTGTACCAGGAAGCCTTCTCCCAGTATATTCCGTATTTTTTGTTTGGTGCTTTTAAGGGATGCGCCTTCTTTTAATTTTAGTTCGATGGCAGAAGTTTCTGTGTCATAATCGAAAATTTCACGGGCAAATGCTAAAGAGGTAAGAATGTAACTGCTGTCATAGGGTTGCTGATTGACAGCGAAAATAACTCCTGGTGAGAATATGTAATCGGTATTAAAAGCGTTTACAGAGTTAGTTACATTCACCCTTCCTCCCCGTTTGGGAGCATATATCTGTAACGGATCAATAAATTGTATGCCGGTACCTAGGATGGAAGTCATTTCTCCTCCCATAATCCCATAATTCACCAATGTATCGTGCAGAATAAATTCTCCGGAGCCAATCAGGATCTGTTCAATGGAAGTAAGTTCTTTAAAGTTATCTTCTACTCCTTTGATAACCGCCATGGTTTGCCGGTCGTTATATTGTACCATCGCATACTCTTCCAGGGTTTCAGCACAGATCTCTACTTCCGGAAGTTCCCGGATGGATAAGATGAGTGGATCTTTCGTGTCAAATACTTTTCCGGTGGTAGAGGTTATTTTAAGCTGGGGGTCGAAAGCGGTAAAAAGAGTGGCGACCATCTCCTGGAATCCGTTAAATACGGAGAGGGTACATACCATAGACAGGGTAGCTAAAGCCACCCCGCATACGGATATACCGGATATAATATTGATCGCATTGTGCGATTTTTTTGAGAAAAGGTAGCGCCTGGCTATGTAGAACGGGAAGTTCATGTAATTCCGGTCGTCAAAAGAGAAGAACTACTCTTTCAGCAGAGAATCTATCTTCTCAATATAATCCAGGGAGTCGTCTACAAAGAACTTCAATTCCGGAATAATACGCAATTGATGACGTACCCGGGTTCCCAATTCATACCGTATGGTTTTGGTATTCATATTGATGTTCGTTACGATCTCTTCACTCTTTTCGGAAGGGAATACACTCAGGTATGCACGTGCAATACTCAAATCGGGGCTGATGCGCACTACACTTACTGAAACGAGCGTTCCATTCATGGCTTTGGTCTGCATCAGGAAGATATCACTAAGTTCTTTCTGTAACAGACGTGCTATTTTACTCTGTCGGGTTGTTTCCATAATTAATTTTTCTTTTTTTGGATGATTGTCAGTCCGTCTCTCAGGGGTAAAATAACTTTTTCTACCCGTGAGTCGGCAGCGATCAGATCATTAAAGCTTTTTATACCTTGTGTCTGCCGGTCGTTTGCTTTAGGCTCGTCCAGTACGTGACCATCCCAAAGTGTATTATCTGCCAGTATATAGCCTCCGGGTGAGAGATGCTCCATGATCATCTGATAATACTCTATATATTTTCTTTTATCTCCATCCATGAATGCCATATCAATGGTCAGGTTCATGGGGGGAAAGAGTTCCAGTACATCTCCGATATAGAACCGGATCTTGTCACCTACCGGAGAGTTTTCCAGCCAGGGGCGGGTAAATTCCTCCTGTTCGTCATTGATTTCAAAGGTATGTAATAGGGCTCTATCCTGAAGTCCTTCTGCAATACAGAGGGCAGAATAGCCGCTGTAAGTACCAATTTCCAATACCTGAACCGGACAGATCATACCGGTGATCATTTTAAGTATCCGACCCTGCAAATGACCGGAAGCCATACGGGGTCGGAGTAACTTTACATAGGTTTCACGATAGAGGGCTTTCAGGTAATCGCCTTCTTCGTCTATATGTTGCAGTATGTACTCTTCAAGTGCCTGCTGCATACCACCTTTTATCTTTCAATAAAAGTAGGTAACAGGTAATCTTTCGCTTGAGAGAGGACTGTTTTTGCTTTGTTGATCTCAAGGAAAGTGGTGCCGCCACCCTCTCCGAAGCTACCGCTGAGGTAAGTTACTATATCTTCTTCGGCTATCTGTCCGTTCTTCATAAGAAGGTCAAGGGCTGCAAAGAAATAGGCCTGGGCGTTGGCTTTTTCTTCCAGGAAGATAGGTGTTACTCCATAGGAAAGTGCCAGAAGACGCATGGCTTTTTCTTTATAACAAATAGCAAGTACGGGATAGCGTCCGCGGAAGGCTGCCATATAACGTGCCGTACGCCCGGTATAACTATCGGTAATAATAGCCCGTATCTTCAGTTTCGAGGCGGCTTTTGCAGCTTGTTTGACCAGGAATGCTGTTACATCTGTGCTTTCCGGATCCAGTGGAATGCGGATATCGTTCTCTTCCAGTTTATCTACTTCTGCCTGTGCTGCGATGGCGGCCATTGTCTTTACGGCTTCTACCGGATACTTTCCATAAGCTGTCTCACTACTAAGCATTAATGCATCAGTGCGGTAATAGATCGCATTGGCAATGTCAGTCACTTCTGTACGGGTAGGACGGGGATTATTGATCATGGTGTGCAGCATCTGTGTCGCTACGATCACAGGCTTTTTGGCCAGGACGCATTTACGGATTAGCCTGCGCTGGATACCAGGGATCTGTTCTTGCGGTACTTCAATACCAAGGTCTCCGCGAGCGATCATGATCCCGTAGGCTACTTCCAGAATTTCATCAATGTTATCCACTCCTTCCTGGTTCTCAATTTTGGTAATGATCTTTATATCGCTGTTGCTGGTATCCAGTATTTTCTGGATATCCAGTACATCCTGTTTGTTGTGTACAAAAGAGTGTACTATGAAATCAATATCTTTTTCAATAGCAAATCCTATGTTCTTTTTATCTTTTTCTGTCAGGGAAGGGAGGTTGATACGTACACCCGGTACATTTACACTTTTGCGGCTTCCCAGGCTTGCCTCATTCTGAACTACGCTTATTAAGTAATCCTCATGCTTCTCTGTTACCAGGAGACTTAATTCACTATTATCAATAAGAATAGATCCGCCTACAGAAAGATCTTTCACAAATTCCGGATAGGTAACAGCAATGCATTCACGGGTAGTTTTCTGTTCCGGGTTACCTACTATTTTTACCTGATCGCCTATTTTATAATCGATAGGTTCGTCTGAAATAGTTGTTCTTACCTCTGGTCCTTTGGTATTCATCAAAATGGCAATTGTATTGGATACAGCCCGGGTATTGTTGATGATCTCTTCTAAGCCTTCTCTGCTGGCATGAGCAGTATTCATACGTACTACGTTCATTCCGGCTTCGTGTAGTTGCGTAAGAAAATCTATATCACAACGTCTGTCGGAAACACTTACTACGATTTTTGTTTGCTTCTTCATATAAATCCTATTAACCTAATTACCTTAATTACCTTAAAAAATTAATCTAAAAATGATTCTACTGCCAGCCGGTACGAGTTCATTCCGAAACCACAGATAACTCCTTTGCAGGCTGCTGCGATCATAGATGTGTGCCGGAACGCTTCCCGGGCATGAACATTAGAGATATGTACTTCGATAACAGGGGTAGTTACGGCACAGATAGCATCCTGAATGGCGATGGAGGTATGGGTATAAGCTCCTGCATTCAGTATAATACCGTCTGTATCAAAACCTACTTCATGTATCTTATTGATCATCTCTCCTTCTACGTTTGACTGAAAGTAGCTGAATTCAATATCCGGATATCTTGCCTGAAGATCAGTAAGATACTCTTCAAAAGAAACACTTCCGTATATGGAAGGTTCACGTTTTCCCAGCAGGTTGATATTGGGTCCGTTTATTATTTGTAGTTTCATAAAACGTTTTTCTGATGAAATTAATACCTTTGTGATATATTATCGACCATGCAAAGGTAAAAAAAGAAATGGATAATAAGGTAAAAACGGGTAATAAGCAAGAGATTTCCCTTCTCATAAGGGAGTACCGGCAGTATCTGATGCTGGAAAAGTCGCTTTCGGAAAATACCCTGGAGGCTTATATGGCTGACCTGGAAAAACTCCTTAGTTATCTTTCGGTAGCTGATATATATGTTCTGGATGTAACCTTAGAGGAATTACAAAGCTTTTCGGCAGGCCTGCATGATCTGGGAGTGTGTCCGCGTTCGCAGGCACGTATTTTGTCGGGGGTGCGTTCTTTTTATCGTTTTCTTTCTCTGTATGATTATCTGGAAACCGATCCTACGGAACTTTTGGAATCTCCGAAGCAGGGGTTTAAGCTTCCGGAAGTACTGACCGTTCAGGAGATTGACCGGATGATCGCATCCATTGATTTGAACAAAAAAGAGGGGCAGCGGAACAAAGCCATCTTTGAAATTCTGTATAGCTGCGGGTTGCGGGTCTCCGAATTAATTAGTCTGAAGCTCAATGATCTTTTTCTGGAAGAAGGCTTTATCCGGGTGGAGGGGAAAGGGAGTAAACAGCGGCTGGTGCCTGTCTCGGAAAAGGGGATTAAAGAGATCCGTTATTATATTCCGGATCGTAATCAGATAGAAACTAAGAAGGGATTTGAAGACATTCTCTTTTTGAGTCGACGGGGTACAGGATTGTCCCGTATTATGATCTTTCATATGATCAAGGAAGCTGCCCGGGAGGCGGGGATCCAGAAAAATATCAGTCCTCATACTTTTCGACACTCGTTCGCCACACATTTGTTGGAAGGAGGAGCTAATCTGAGAGCCATACAAGCTATGCTGGGACATGAATCAGTTGCTACTACAGAAATTTATACACATATTGACAGGAATCTGCTCAGGAGCGAAATTATAGAGCATCATCCCCGGAATATAAAATACCGTAATAAAGGCTCCTATAAGGTTTAATAAACCGTAAAATCAGAGTATTTTTTAAACAAAAAAACGGAATAAAACGGCTTTTATACCGCTTTTTACAGGGTTTCAAGGTGCTGATAATG
>JAJPZL010000011.1 GCA_021204375.1 Bacteroides sp. | reverse complement strand
GAGGCAAAACGATTGAAAGCAACATCTTAAAAGCGAATAAAAACAGAAAGAGTTAACTCACTCTGTTTTTTCTTATAGAAGAAAATAAAAACGCCCGGTTAACTGTTTCTCCGTACATCCGGGTGTAGCAGGTCTCCAGACCCGGGTCTACACATCTCTTACATCCGGGTGTAGCCCCTCTCTACATCCGGGTCTGCAAAGAAATGATTAACCGGCAAAAAAAAGAATCTTTCACCAGCTGTTGTTTTTTATCCTTCTTTATAGATTAAAATTAGCTTCAATCACTTTTTGCAGGATAGTCAATGGTATAGTGCAATCCCCGGCTCTCTTTCCGTTCAATGGCCTGTCGCATGATCAGGTATCCTACATTGACCGTATTCCGTAGCTCACAGATCTCTACAGAGGCAGTACTACGTTTGAACAGGCTTTCAGTCTCCTCATAAATAATATCCAGCCGTTCCCAGGCACGTTTCAAGCGTAGGTCGGAACGTACGATACCTACATAGGTACTCATGATTTGTCCCACTTCTTTAATACTCTGGGTAATAAGGACCATCTCTTCGGGGTGGCGAGCCCCTTCGTCATTCCACTCAGGTATATCAATATTGTAGGTGTACTCATCAATTACCTGGAGACTGTGCTGAGCAGCCGCGTCGGCGTAAACAATTGCTTCGATTAAGGAATTGGATGCCAGGCGGTTCCCGCCATGAAGGCCGGTACAGGAGCACTCACCCACAGCATAAAGGCGTTCAATGGAAGATTGTCCGTTCTTATCTACCTGAATGCCTCCGCAAAGGTAGTGAGCGGCAGGAGCTACCGGAATATAGTCTCTGGTTATATCAATACCCAGGCTCAGGCACTTTTCATAAATAGTAGGAAAATGTTCCCGGGTCTCTGCCGGATCTTTATGGGTTACATCCAGGTATACATAGTCATCTCCCCGGTTCTTCATCTCGTTATCAATGGCACGGGCTACAATATCACGGGGAGCCAACGAAAGGCGGGGATCATATTTATGCATAAACTCTTTTCCATCCCGGGTTTTAAGTACTCCTCCGTATCCACGCATCGCTTCGGTGATCAGGAAAGAGGGACGGTCTCCCGGGTGATAGAGTGCCGTCGGATGGAACTGCACAAATTCCATATCCTTTACGGTGCCTTTGGCACGGTACACCATGGCGATACCATCTCCCGTAGCCACTAACGGATTCGTGGTAGTCTGGTAAACAGCCCCGATCCCTCCGGTTGCCATCAGTGTTACTTTGGCCAGGAATGTATCTACCTTTCCGGAGTGCTGATCCAGAATATAGGCTCCGTAACATTGAATATCAGAAGTTTGCCGGGTAACAGTCATGCCCAGATGGTGTTGTGTCAGTATCTCGACGGCAAAATGATCTTCGTAGATCTCTATATTGGGATGTCGTTTGATGGCTGCGATCAGGCTATCCTGGATCTCGGCGCCTGTATTGTCCTTGTGGTGCAGAATACGGAATTCGGAGTGTCCTCCCTCCCGGTGCAGGTCAAATTCGCCTTTTTCGTTCTTATCAAAATCAACTCCCCACTGAATCAGCTCTTCGATCTGGGTAGGAGCCTCCCGTATCACCTTTTCAACGGCTTTCCGGTCACTGAGCCAGTCGCCCGCGATCATAGTATCTTCAATATGCTTTTCGAAGTTATCTACCAATGTATTGGTCACCGAGGCCACTCCGCCCTGTGCATAATAGGTATTGGCCTCTTCGAGTTCAGTTTTACAGATAAGGGCTACTTTACCCTTATGGGCTACTTTCAGGGCAAAGCTCATGCCGGCAATACCCGAACCGATAACCAGAAAGTCGAATTTCTTCACCATATCTTTTGCTTTATCCCTGCAAAACTACAAAATAACACTTTTAATTCCACCTGTTGTTCCAAATAAATTGCGAATTTGCTATCTTGCAGAAAAATTAAACGGAAAATGGATCGAATCTTTCACGCCCGGATCGCCTGGTATAATTATATGTATTTGCTTATTCTGGGGGGAACACTGGTTTTTCTCCTTTGGGAAAAGCATGGTATACCGGCAGCCCTGCTGAGTATCCTGCTTATTATCCTGATCGAACGGATTATCCATACGACTTATACCGTAACCGCTGACAACAGGGTGGTCACTTTTTATGGCCGGTTCTCCCGCAAACGGACTGTTCCTATAGAGCTGATCCGGAGTGTACATACCATACGTACTTTTACCATCGGTAATTTTTCAATGGCTCACTATCTGCTTGTTAAGTATCAGGGAGGATTTATATCGCTGCTTCCTGTAAAAGAAGAGGAGTTTGTAGCTCTTTTACATAGCAGGAATCCTTCCATACAGATCGATCCGGATCCGCTTTCTTCCTTATAAATCCTTATATCTGAGAATGAGTATGAAATATGATGTAGCTATTATTGGTGTAGGTCCTGCCGGCTATACGGCAGCCGAAAGTGCTGCCCGCAAAGGCCTGAGTGTAGTTTTCTTTGGAAAAAAGCAGGTGGGTGGTGTATGTCTGAATGAGGGGTGTATTCCCACTAAAACTCTTCTTTATGCGGTAAAACTGGCAGAGAATGCCGGGAACAGTTCCAAATATGGTGTACAGATACCGGAAGTGTCGTATGGTCTTCCGAAAATGATCGCCCGGAAAAATAGAGTAGTACGTAAACTGGTATTGGGTATTAAAGCAAGGCTTACCGCAGCCGGAGTTAACCTGGTAGAGGGAGAGGCCTGGATTGAGGATCGCCACACCATTCGTTGTAAGGATGAATTATATCGTTTTGAAAATCTTATCCTTTGCACGGGTTCTCACTCTTTTATTCCTCCGATACCGGGATTAGATAGCGTAGACTACTGGATATACCGGGAAGCGTTGGAGAATAGAACCGTACCGCGTTCATTTACGGTGATCGGCGGAGGGGTGATCGGTATAGAATTTGCCTCCTTCTACCATACCCTGGGAAGTGAGGTGACCGTTATTGAGATGGCCGGAGAGATCCTTCCGGGAGCCGATCCGGAAACAGCGGCTTTACTAAGAAGGGAGTATGAACGAAAAGGAGTAAAATTTCTTTTAAACAACCAGGTGTTACATGTAGAAAAACAGAAGGAACAAATAGTAGTGCTCTGCCGAGAGGGCCGGCAGGAGCGAGAAGTAATTTGTGACAAATTACTGGTAAGTACAGGAAGAAATGGTGCTGATACAGGATCTGGCCTTGAAAAACTTTCGCTGAAAAAAAACAAAAAGGGATACCGGGTCATTAATAGCCACATGGAAAGTTCGGTAAAAGGGGTATTTTTGTGCGGTGACCTTACCGGTGACTGCCTGCTGGCGCATACTGCGATCTGGGAAGCCGAAGTTTCCGTGCATACAATTGTTGGGAAAAAGGATGAGATGAGCTACCGGGCCATCCCGGCTATCGTTTATACCAATCCGGAACTGGCAGGAGTTGGGGAGACAGAGAACTCCCTGGTGAAGAAAGGAATACCTTATATAGTCAGTAAACTTCCCATGAGTTACAGCGGACGCTTCGTAGCAGAGAACGAAGGATTCACAGGAATGTGTAAACTGTTGATAGGATTCGATGACACTTTATTAGGAGCCCACCTGATAGGAAATCCGGCTTCGGAGATCATTACCCTGGCAGGAATGGCGATTGAGAACCGTCTGAAAGTATCCGAATGAAAAAAACAATTTTTCCACATCCTACGGTCAGTGAAATTTTCCATGAATCTTTATGGCAATATCTGAAATGAAATATAGTTACTTCTTCGTTACAGGAATCTTATGGATAATTTTCCTCTTCCCGGTAAAGGGACAGTCCACATTACAAACAGAGATTAATGCTTTGCTGGAAGATGATTTTTTTGAATCCTCTGAAGTAGGAATATCCATCTATAACCTTTCTACAGGAGAGTCTCTCTATACATACCGGGATAAAAAGCTAACCCGCCCGGCTTCGGTCCTGAAACTGCTCACCGCTACTGCTGCCCTTACTTATCCGGAGTTTGAGAAACCTTTTCGTACGGAACTTTATTATAAAGGTACCCTTGAAAGCGATACGTTGTACGGAGATCTGTATGTAGTGGGTGGATTTGACCCGGAGTTTGACGAAGATTCTATGCAAGGATTGGTAGAAGCCCTCCAGGAGCTTCCTGTTACCTATATAACCGGCACACTGTATGGGGATGTTTCCATGAAAGATTCTTTGTACTGGGGTCCCGGATGGTCGTGGGACGATACTCCTTACTATTTTCAACCCTACTTATCGCCCCTGATGTTTCATAAAGGATATGTTACCGTACAGGTCAGGCCCGGTGAACCGGGCGAGCAGGCGGCTCTTCGCTTTACACCGAATTCTACTTTTTATTCTGTTGAGAATCTGACACGTACCCGTAATGAGGCAGCAGGAAAATTCAGTCTTACCCGTAACTGGCTGGAAAATAGGAATGATATTGTAGTCAGAGGCAATGTAACCGCTCCTGTAAGTAGCCGTATTAACCTTTATAAAAGTGAAGATTTCTTTTTATGCTATTTCCGGGAGAGATTGCTGGAAACGGGTATTGATATCCGGGATACCGGGTATAAAGAGATGGTAACCGACTCTGTTACAGCGCATATAGCTACCTGGGAAACTCCTGTAAGGAAGGTATTGGCCCAGATGATGAAGAAGAGTGACAATGTAGCTGCCGAAGCAGTTTACTTCCGGCTGGCTGCCCTTTTTAAAGAAGAAAAAAGGGTTGGTTTTGAGGAGGGTGCGGATGCTGTCAAGGAGTTTATCAGCAGTAGGTTGGAACTGGATCCTGAAAATTACCGGATAGCCGACGGAAGTGGTATCTCCTTATATAATTACATTACGCCGGAATTGTTAATGGAGTGCTTAAAATTTGCCTATGCCGATATCCATATCTTTCAGGAACTTTATAAAGCTCTGCCGATAGCGGGAATTGACGGTACCTTGCAAAACCGGATGAAAACCGGAAAAGCTTATAAAAATGTACATGCAAAAACCGGTTCGGTAACCGGTATCAACTCTTTGGCAGGATTTATAAGATCGGTAAATAATAACGACCTTGCATTTGTTATTATTAACCAGAACGTACGTGAAAGCAAAAAAGCACGCCTGTTCCAGGATAAAATTTGTGAAATTTTATGCAATTATGCCGGTTCGGCGCCGTAAATAGAAAATAATCCTCTTCTTGTCAATAAACTATTC
>JAJPZL010000214.1 GCA_021204375.1 Bacteroides sp. | reverse complement strand
AGTATTCGATTCATTTTTACTCTATAAAAATAGAATAATTATTTGAGCTATTCTATATTTATACGTACTTTTGCCTTATTAATCACTTTAAAAAGAGTAAACAACGAGAATGAGAAAATGGCGTATTGAAGATTCGGAAGAGCTCTATAACATCACAGGGTGGGGTACTTCTTACTTTGGCATCAACGATCAGGGTCATGTATATGTTTCTCCTCGCAAGGATGGAGTCAAAGTTGACCTGAAAGAGTTGATCGATAAACTTCAGATAAGGGATGTCTCGGCTCCCATTCTTCTCCGGTTCCCCGATATTCTGGATAACCGGATTGAAAAGACAGCCAACTGCTTTAAACAGGCTTCCGAAGAGTATGGATATAAAGGACAAAACTTTATTATCTATCCGATCAAGGTCAACCAGATGCGTCCCGTGGTAGAAGAGATCATCAGTCACGGTAAGAAATTTAACCTGGGGCTGGAGGCAGGTTCCAAGCCGGAACTTCACGCGGTCATTGCCATTAATACAGATTCCGACTCCCTTATCATCTGTAACGGATATAAGGATGAAAGTTATATTGAACTGGCTCTGTTGGCCCAGAAGATGGAAAAAAGGATCTTCCTGGTGGTAGAGAAGTTAAATGAACTCAAACTGATAGCCAAACTGGCCAGACAACTTAATGTTGCTCCTAACCTGGGTATCCGTATCAAGCTTGCCTCCTCGGGAAGTGGAAAATGGGAAGACTCCGGAGGAGATGCCAGTAAATTCGGACTCTCCTCCAGTGAATTGCTGGAGGCGCTTGACTTTCTTGAAAAGAGAGATATGAAGGAGTGCCTCAAACTCATCCATTTCCATATCGGAAGCCAGGTAACCAAAATACGCCGTATAAAAACAGCTTTGCGGGAAGCTTCGCAGTTTTATGTACAGCTTCGTATGATGGGATTTAATGTAGAGTTTGTAGATATTGGCGGAGGATTGGGAGTCGATTACGACGGTACCCGTTCGGCCAGCAGCGAAAGTAGTGTGAACTACTCCATTCAGGAGTATGTGAACGACTCCATTTTTACGCTGGTAGATGTCAGCAATAAGAACGGGATACCACACCCCAATATCATTACAGAGAGTGGCCGTTCCCTCACCGCCCACCACTCCGTACTAGTCTTTGAAGTCCTGGAAAAAGGTACCCTTCCCGAATGGAATGAAGAGCTGGAACTGATGGAGGATGATCATGAGTTGGTGAAAGAACTCTATGGCATCTGGGACCAGTTGAACCAGAATAAGATACTGGAGTCCTGGCACGACGCCCAGCAGATCCGCGAAGAGGTTTTGGATCTCTTTAGTCACGGTATTGTAGACCTTAAAACCCGGGCGCAGATCGAACGCCTCTACTGGTCTATTACCCGGGAGATCCATCAGATAGCGTCAGGCCTCAAACATGTTCCTGAGGAGTTCCGGCAGTTATCCAAACTATTGGCCGATAAATATTTCTGTAATTTCTCCCTTTTCCAGTCACTACCCGACTCGTGGGCGATTGACCAGATCTTCCCGATCATGCCCATCCACCGGTTGGATGAACGACCCGACTGTAGTGCTACCCTGCAGGATATAACATGTGATTCCGATGGTAAGATCGCTAATTTTATCTCTACCCGGAATGTGTCCAATTACCTGCCGGTACACTCACTTAAAGTTAAAGATCCCTATTATATTGGGGTATTCCTTGTCGGAGCTTATCAGGAGATCTTAGGAGATATGCATAATCTTTTTGGAGATACTAATGCCGTGCATGTATCGGTAAACGATAAAGGGTATAACATTGAACAGGTTATTGACGGAGAGACCGTAGCAGAGGTATTGGATTATGTACAATATAATCCCAAGAAGCTGGTACGTACCCTGGAGACCTGGGTAACCAAATCGGTCAAAGAGGGAAAAATTTCGGTAGAAGAGGGAAAAGAGTTTCTCTCCAACTACCGCTCAGGATTATACGGTTATACTTATCTGGAATAAAACATGAAGAATAAACTTACTATCATAAAAGTAGGAGGAAAGATCGTGGAAGAAACGGATTCCCTCCGGAGACTTCTTGACGACTTTGCCTCTGTAGAAGGATATAAACTTTTAGTACATGGCGGAGGCCGCTCCGCTACCCGCCTGGCTGAACGACTGGGTATTGAGAGCCGTATAGTCAGTGGAAGACGGATTACCGATGAGCAGACCCTCGAAGTGGTTACCATGGTATACGGTGGTCTTGTGAATAAAAATATAGTGGCTGGTCTTCAGGCACGGGGAGTAAACGCGTTAGGACTTACCGGAGCCGATATGGATGTGATCCGCTCCGTAAAACGTCCGGTAAAAGAGGTCGATTATGGTTATGTGGGAGATATGGAGAAGGTCAATATCTCTATTCTTGCAGATCTTATTGAAAAAGATATTGTACCCGTACTGGCTCCTCTTACCCATGACGGAGAAGGAAAGATGCTCAATACCAATGCCGACACCATAGCCGGGGAAGCCGCAAAAGCTCTTTCTGCTATTTTCGATGTAACGCTCGTCTATTGTTTTGAAAAAAAAGGGGTTCTTTCCGATGAGAACGACGATAACAGTGTAATTCTCCGCATAAACCGGGATATATTTGCCGCGTTGGTAAACGAAGGAGTAGTGCAGGGTGGAATGATCCCTAAACTGGAAAACTCCTTTGCCGCACTCGATGCCGGAGTCACCCAGGTTATCATTACCTCTACGGCTGCTATCGGTCAGGCAAGCGGTACTATCATACAAAAATAAAAAATAATTGTCCGGGTGCAACTTTCGCCTTGCTCAACCGTCATTAACATAGGGATGCAGGAGGTCGACTTCCGGAAAGATATATTACCGCTCAAGGACAAGCTCTACCGGCTGGCATTACGGATCACTCTTAACAGTGCCGAGGCAGAAGATGTTGTGCAGGATACATTGATCTGGGTCTGGAACCGTCGGGATGAATGGAATGCGTTGAGCTCTGTGGAAGCCTATTGTTATACAGTTGCCCGCAACCTCGCCCTAGACAGACGAGAACTGGCAGATTCACGTACGGTGGAACTTACTACAGAGGCTGAGAACTCAGTCGAGAATTCCAGTCCATACGACCGGATGGTCACTCAGGAACAGCTGGATATCATCCACTCCTTAGTAAACCGTCTACCCGAAAAGCAGCGTACTGTGATGCAACTCCGGGATATAGAGGGAAAAAGTTATCGGGAGATTGCTGAGCTGATGCAGTTTACCGAAGAGCAGGTAAAGACCACTTTGTTCCGGGCCAGAAAGAAGATCAGGCAACAATATTTGGATATTGATGGATACGGATTATAAATATATCGAAGAGTTACTGGAGAAGTATCAGGAGTGTAAGACCTCTTTGGAGGAAGAAGAGACGCTGCGCCTGTTCTTTACCTCAGACCAGATTCCTGATCAATGGCTCTCTTACCGGTATCTTTTCTGTTGCCAGCAGGTTCAGCAATCCATAGGATTGGGGGAGGAGTTTGATAAAAAACTTCTGGCAAGGCTTGAAACTCCGGTAGTAAAAGCCAAACGTATTACGCTTCGCACCCGGCCGGCCCCGCTTTTTAAGTCCGCTGCTGTAATAGCCGTACTGATAAGCATAACCCATATTATCCATCACTCCTTTGTTCCGGAGGAGATGGGTTATAATTACGATGCCTATACCGATACCTATGACGATCCGCAGGTAGCTTACTAGGAGGTCTCTTCCGCACTGGAGATACTCTCCGAAAGGATCAACCGTACCAGGCAACAGGCCGATACTATTGCGGTTACGCAGGTGATCAGTGAAACTATAGTAGAATAATGATATACAGAGTTCTTTGCTTAGTGTGTGTTAGGATATAGTATTTCTCTGGCTGCACAGGATTTTACCTCTTTCTTTCTGGAAGAGTATTCTCAGGATTCCCTGCTGGTACATGTTACGGTCGGGCCTAAAATAATGGAAGAGATCCTGCAGGTAGAGGAACCGCTTACGGAAGAGGTTTATCATCTTATATCGAACCTGAAGAGTATGCAGATGCTTACTTCGGATATAAATGCCCCTTTTTATTATGAAAGTGCGCTGGAAGTGGCCCATAACAATCCGGAACGGTATGAAACCTTTCTGGATTTTACCGGAGAGGCTGAAAAATGGAGGATGATGATCCGTAAAAAAAACGATCTGATCGTAGAATTGGTGATGCTGATGCAGGAGAACGACCGTTTTACAGTGATCAATTTTACCGGTACAATGGATGAAGAGTTTATTGATAAAATAAGTTATACCCTCATCCCGTTGCCTGAATAAAGAAAATTTTCATTTGCTTTAAACATATAGTTAGTGCTTATTAGAACAAATGCGAAGCTGTGAAGTTTCAATTCTCTCAAATTTATAAAACTAACTAATAGAAAAAAGAGTTACTGCGTGATGTAGTAACTATTTTATTTGGCTTACACGGAGTATACATCACATTTTCTTCAATCCTCTTTTGGAGCTATGATCAATTTTCGGATCTCCCTTATAACGAATGTCCCCGCTTCCGCGTACACTGCTTCTCAGGTAATCCGTAACATAACATTTAATATCTCCTGAGCCTGCCAGCGTAACTTCACCCTTTTCTGCTTGTAGGTCGACGGCTTTAATATCTCCCGAACCTTTCAGGTCATAATTAATAGTTCCGGTTGTACCTGACAGGGCAATATCCCCCGAACCACGCAGATTTGCGGTTACGGTAGAACTTTGGATGTCGTTCAGTACAATATCTCCCGAACCTTGTAACTGGATAGTGAGGTTATTACACACTATCTCTTTTCCTTTAATATCTCCGGACCCTTTCAGGCTGGCTTCGAAGTTATCTGCCCGTATGCCGTTTTTCAGTACTATATCTCCTGCTCCCGAAAGATGGGCTCTCCGTATTCCCGGATTGGTGACCATCACTTTTACAGTGCCGGAATTACGTATATTATATCCTTTTTTATAACTTACCGACAATACCCCGTTAGTGACCTTGATATCCAGTATATCCATTATATTATCAGAGGCATATATTTTGAGTTCCGTATGGCCAGAGCTGTTCTGCGTATAGTAGATATCGTTTGAGCCGACCAGCTCTATTTCCTGAAATTCCCCGATCTTAAACTCCTGCGTAATGTAGTTTTTACTACCTGTTATGGACTGGTTCTGAGCCTGTATGGGGCATATATTGGCCAATGGCAACATTACCACTATACATATCATTTTTCTTTTCATAC
>JAJPZL010000033.1:3316-5269 GCA_021204375.1 Bacteroides sp. | reverse complement strand
ATATAATACCCCGCACCAAACCGTACCTTTTGATCAGATAGAGATCAGCCATTATGAGCCTGCTCTATTAGAAGGTATGAAACAACAAAACGAAGAGATCGAGGCCATTACCGGTAATCCGGAACCTCCTTCGTTTGAAAATACCATTGTAGCTCTTGAAAAGTCAGGGGCTTTGCTGGAACGGGTAAGTTCCGTATTCGGGAACCTGCTGAGTTCGGAAACAAGTGATGAGATGCAGGAACTGGCACAAAAGATGATGCCGCTGCTCTCGGAACACAACAATAATATTAACCTCAATGAAAAATTATTCAACCGGGTTAAATCGGTTTATGAGCAAAAAGAGCATCTCTCTCTTGCCCCGGAAGATATTAAACTTCTGGAAGATACGTATGAAGGATTTATACGTTCGGGAGCCAATCTTTCGGAAGAGGATAAAGAAAAATACAAGGCATTCTCTTCCGAACTGAGTACCCTGACCCTGCAATATAGCCAGAATAACCTGAAAGAAACCAATAATTATGAACTGGCCCTCACGCAGGAACAACTGAAAGGATTACCTGAAAGTGCGGTAGAGGCCGCGGAGCAAACAGCCAAGGAGAAACAAAAAGAGGGGTATATATTTACCCTGCATGCCCCCAGCTATATACCCTTTATGACTTATGCGGAAGACAGGGATCTGCGTAAAGAGCTCTATATGGCTTACAATACCCGCAGTACTACCGGTGAATATGATAATACGGAGATTGTAAAACGTATTACCAACATACGCCTGGAGCGGGCCAAACTATTAGGATTCAGTACGTATGCAGAATATGTATTGCAAAGAAGAATGGCTGAAACCACCGATGCAGTCTATAATCTGCTGGATCAATTGCTGGAAGCCTATACACCGGCTGCCCGGGAGGAGTACAATGAGGTAACTGCCCTGGCCCGGAAAACAGAAGGAGATGATTTTGTATTAATGCCCTGGGACTGGTCTTATTACTCAGAAAAACTCAAAAATGAGAAGTATAACCTGGATGAGGAGCAGCTCCGTCCCTACTTTGAATTGAACAACGTAATTGACGGGGTTTTTGGACTAGCTACCCGGCTGTACGGCATCACTTTCAAAGAGAATAAAGAGATACCGGTATATCACGAGGATGTAAAACCTTACGAAGTATATGATAAGGACGGAACATTTCTTTCTGTACTTTATGCAGACTTTCATCCCCGATCCGGAAAACGATCAGGAGCCTGGATGTCCTCGTATAAAGGTCAGTGGAAGGAAAATGGCGAAGACAGCCGGCCTCATATAACAGTAGTAATGAACTTTACCAAACCGACGGAAAGCAAACCGGCACTACTTACCTTCAGTGAAGTGGAAACTTTTCTGCATGAATTCGGCCATGCACTTCACGGAATGTTTGCCAACTCTACGTATGAAAGCCTGAGTGGGACTAATGTATATTGGGATTTTGTGGAGTTACCTTCACAACTTATGGAGAATTTTGCAACCGAAAAAGAGTTCCTCAGTACATTTGCCCGGCATTATGAAACCGGTGAAGTGATACCGGATGAATTTATAGACCGGATCAGAAAGGCTTCTAACTTTAATGTGGCTTACGCCTGCCTGCGCCAGGTAAGTTTCGGACTGCTGGATATGGCATGGTACAACCGTAACGAGCCCTTTGAGGGAGATGTAAAAGCGTATGAAAAAGAGTCCTGGGTCCGGGCACAGATATTACCAACGGTAGAAGATACCTGTATGAGTACACAATTCTCTCACATTTTTGCCGGAGGATATGCAGCCGGTTATTACAGTTACAAATGGGCTGAAGTACTGGATGCAGATGCTTTTTCGTTGTTCCAGGAAAAAGGGATCTTTAACCGGAAAGTAGCACAATCTTTTCGGGACCATATCCTCTCCAAAGGTGGAACCGAACACCCGATGGTACTATACAAACGTTTTCG
>JAJPZL010000033.1:0-3306 GCA_021204375.1 Bacteroides sp. | reverse complement strand
TTGATGCATTATTAATCAGAAACGGTATAAAGAAACCATGAATACACCCATAACAATGAAAAAGATCTGCTCTCTGTTTTTACTCTTGGCTGTGATGCCCCTTTTTTGGGGATGTAATTCGGAAGATAACCTGGAAGCCATTTTCCTGGGGAAAACATTTAAAACAACAGGAATATTTTATGATAAGAAAAAAGGAGATCCTGTATTAATATGTGACGATACCCATAAGGAAGATTGTAGTTTATATCTGAATACTCTTATTGCAGAAGGCAACAATTTTACCATACGATTTACCATGGAAGAATTTACTGCAACCCTTTTGGGCAGTACGGTTTCAGGAACCTGGAAAGCAAATGGAAAAAACCAGAATATCTCACTCACTATTACTTCCCGGTCGGGAGAAGAATCAGAACCATGGGCCTTAGCCTATCTGGAAGGTTTGGAAAGAGCCTATAAATATGAAGGAGACACGACTTACCTGACTATTAAGTTCAGGGACGAAGAGGGAACAAAAAAATACATATTATACCACATATACAGATAGAACAAGATGGATGCACCACAGAAAAAGCAGAAAGAACTGGATGAAAGATATATCCGGATGGCCGCTATCTGGTCGGAAAACTCTTATTGTCAGCGCAGAAAAGTGGGTGCACTGATCGTAAAAGATAAAATGATCATTTCGGATGGATACAACGGTACACCCTCAGGATTTGAAAATATATGCGAAGATGACAATAATATAACTAAACCCTATGTACTCCATGCAGAAGCAAACGCTATTACCAAAATAGCACGCTCAGGAAATAGCAGTGAGAACTCAACGTTGTATGTTACTGCCTCTCCTTGCATAGAGTGTGCCAAATTAATTATCCAGGCAGGTATCAAACGGGTGGTATACCTGGAAAAATATCGCTTGGAAGATGGAGTAAACCTACTTAAAAGAGCAAACATTGAAGTAGTATGTCTGGCATCCGACGACATAACTCCGGAAAACAGTCAGTTAAAAATTAACCCGGAAAGTAAACAATGAGTACTAAGAACACTTTTCGTTTCACCCCTGTTATCATAGCGGTTAGTATGGTAGCCGGTATCCTGATCGGTACCTTTTATACCAGGCACTTTACAGGAAACCGGTTGGGCATTATAAACAGTACCTCTAACAAACTAAATGCTCTTCTACGTATTATTGACGATCAATATGTAGATACGGTGAACATGAATGACCTGGTTGAGAAAGCCATGCCACAAATATTGAGTGAACTGGATCCTCACTCTACCTATATACCTGCCAAAGACCTGGAGGCTACCACTTTGGAGCTGGAAGGCAGTTTCAGCGGAATAGGTATCCAGTTCATCATCCAGAGTGACACTATCCATGTAACCAGTGTGATCTCCGGTGGTCCTTCCGAAAAGGTAGGGCTGATGGCAGGAGACCGCATTGTAACGGTGGATGACAGTCTGTTCGTAGGCAAAAAAATAAATAATGATCTTGCCATGCGTACCCTGAAAGGGCCTAAAGGTAGTAAGGTAAAACTGGGCATCCTTCGCCCTACCGAGAAAGAGCTCCTTCATTTTACGGTAGTACGGGGAGATATTCCGGTGAATAGTGTAGATGCAGCTTATATGATCCATGATAAATTCGGTTATATATTGATCAATAAGTTCGGCCGTACTACCCACATAGAAATGCTCAATACACTGGCTATGTTAAATCACCAGGGGGCTGAAGGAATCATTATCGATCTTCGCGGAAATACAGGTGGCTATATGGAAGCGGCTGTACGGATGGTCAATGAGTTCCTGCCTGCCGGTAAACTGATCGTTTATACAGAGGGACGGCATTTCCATCGCGAAAATGAGTATGCCAACGGTACAGGAAGCTTCCAGAAAATTCCACTGATCGTGTTGATCGATGAAGCCTCTGCTTCAGCCAGTGAGATCTTTGCAGGTGCCGTACAGGATAACGATCGGGGAACTTTAGTAGGACGTCGCTCTTTCGGAAAAGGATTAGTACAACAACCCATCCAGTTCAGCGACGGCTCAGCTGTCCGGCTAACTGTAGCACGTTATTATACACCTTCGGGAAGATGTATACAACGTCCTTACGAAAACGGTCATGACCAGAATTATGAGCTCGACTGGATCACCCGTTATGAACACGGCGAATTCTTTTCGGAAGATAGCATCAAAGTGGACGAAAACCAGCGCTTTACAACCAGCCTGGGCCGGGTAGTATATGGTGGAGGAGGGGTTATTCCTGATTTCTTTGTTCCACAGGATACCCTGGGAACCTCTTCTTACCTGAGTTCGGTACTCAGTAAAGGATTAACTTTGCAGTATACCTTTAATTATACAGACCAGAACCGGGAAATATTGAAAAAATATACCGACTCGGAATCGTTACTGCAATATCTGCGTTCACAGTGTCTGGTAGAAAAGTTTGTAAGATATGCGGAACAAAAGGGAGTTAAGAGAAGAAATTTGCTGATCCGGAAATCCCAGCGTTTACTGGAACGTAATATATATGGCAACATTATATATAATATGTTGGGGAAAGAAGAGTATATCAAATCCTTCAATCAGAGTGATAATACCGTACACAAAGCCTTGGAGATCCTGGAAGCAGGAGAAGCTTTTCCACAACCCCCTGCAGTGGAGGAGACTCCACTTATAACCGAAGAAAATGAAGAACCGGAAAAAAGAACTGCGCAAACTGATAGCTACCCGGAAAACCTGTTACTCCGGGTCTACGCAGGAAGTTTTACCTGATCTGTTTTACCTGCTGGAATCATTTGTTTATTTTCAGCAGGCAAAAACAGTGTTGTTGTATCACTCTCTTCCGGATGAAGTAAATACCCGGTACTTTATTGAGAAGTGGAAAAGAGAAAAGAAGATCCTGTTACCGGTTGTGCGGGGAGAAGAGATGGTATTGTGCCCCTATGAAGGAGCAGAGAATTGTAAAGTAGGAAGCTTTGGAATAACCGAGCCTGTTACTTTGCCCTATACGGATTATGAAAAAATAGACCTGGCGTTGATCCCGGGAGTGGCTTTTGATAGAAAAGGTAATAGGCTGGGACGTGGTAAAGGCTATTATGACAGAATTCTTCCTTATATCTCTGCTACTAAAACAGGGATCTGTTTTAGTTTCCAGTTACTGGATGAGATTCCACGGGAACCGTTTGATGTTCCTATGGATTTTATATTGACTGAAAAAGAGTTACTTACCTGTAGCAGATAAAAAGCAGAGATGTATAGGCTTTTACTTTATTCTTATTAAATAGGTTCTTCTCCATTATTTAAAGG